>JBHEKO010000672.1:0-22631 GCA_041859475.1 Candidatus Hydrogenedentales bacterium | reverse complement strand
AGCGGGGGGGCGCTCACGCTGGAGCGTTTCGAGCATGGGATGGAAGGGCGCGATTGGTGGGAAGGGCGCATCGAGCTGAAGCTCAAGACGGAACACGGCGACACACCTGTGTCGGGTACCTTCAAGACCTGCATTGTCCCGGTCTGGTAGGAAACGTTATGCCGGTCAGAAGAACGAGAGAAACCCTGTGACCATGTCCACGCCGATGGTCATGAACTGGCCGATGATGTTCAGGATGTACGTGACCGTGTTGAAGACCGGCTGAATTAGCACGTAGATGTCCGAGAATTGTTGAAGCCACGTTCCCATTGGGGCATCCTCCTTTGCTACTACCCATGTCCAGCCGCGCGGCATTGTAGCGCAAGCCGAAGTGGCCCGCAATCTTGTGGGGTGGGGGGATAAAGGACCTAAGGGACCTAAACGGCCTAAACGGCCTAAACGACCTGAACGGCCTGAACGGCCTGAACGGCCTAAACGGCCTAAACGGCCTAAACGACAAATGGGCACGATGTGCCACAGGGGCCAGTGGAACGAAGAAAATCTAGGGCGCTTTCACGAGCCGCAGCCCTCAAGCCTGAGCCGAGCCACTGGGCGTGCGCGGGTTTTGTCGAGGGTTTGAGTAATTGACTTGTTTGAGGAACGCTACGTATCATACGCGGCCTAAAGCGCGTCGTGTCCGTGATTTGCCTCGGATAGGACGGCGCTCTGCGTTTCGGGGAACGGGGTTTCCTCATACCATTCTGCAATCGGGGCAATGGGACGAATCATTGCGGTAGCCAATCAGAAGGGTGGCGTGGGCAAGACGACGACGTCGGTCAATCTGGCGGCGTGTCTGGCCGCGGCGGGCCGTCGTGTCTTGCTGGTGGATATCGATCCGCAGGGCAACGCGACGAGCGGGTTGGGAATCGGCAAGAACGACCTCAAGCACACGGTATACGAAGCGATGGTGGAGCACGCCGGAATCCGCGACGTGATTGTCCCGACCCAGATGGAGAACTTGTTTATTGCACCGTCGAACCGGCAGTTGGCGGGAGCAGAGGTTGAATTCGTCGACGTCGAGGGACGCGAGTATCGCCTTCGGAATTGCCTCGAACCGTTGCGGGACGAGTACGACTACGTCTTCATCGACTGTCCGCCGTCGCTCAGCCTGCTCACGGTGAATGGGCTTGTGGCGGCAGCGGGCGTGATGATTACGCTGCAATGCGAGTACTTTGCGCTTGAGGGCCTCAGCGAACTTCTTCAGACGGTCAAACTCGTGCGCGACCGTTTGAATCCCACGCTCAAGGTTGAGGGAGTTTTGCTGACCATGCATCAACACACCAACTTGTCGAAGCAGGTGGTGGACGATGTGCGGGCGCACTTGGGAGACAAGGTGTATCAGACGGTGATCCCGCGCAACGTGACGTTGAGCGAGGCGCCGAGTTTTGGAAAGCCGGTTATCGTGTACGATTTGAAATCGCCCGGCGCCGCGGCCTATTTGGCGTTGGCGAGGGAGGTAATATCCCGTGGGTAAACTGAAGCGAGGGGGCTTGGGTCGCGGCCTTGGCGCATTGATAAGCGGGATGCCGGACTCCGGATCGTCAGGGTCCGCGAGCGGGGCCGAAGGCGGCGGCGAACTCGTGTTGAAGTTGGACCCGCGCACCATCAAGCCGAATCCGAAGCAGCCGCGCCGGGTCTTCGACGAAGAGGCGTTGCAAGAGCTGGCCGCTTCGATTAAGGAAGACGGGGTCGTCGAGCCGGTGATCGTGCGCTCGCGCAACGGCGAGTACGAGTTGGTCAGCGGCGAGCGGCGCGTGCGCGCCAGCGTCATGGCCGATCTCGCGACCATCCCCGCGATTGCGCGGGTCGTGTCCGATTCGGACATGCTCAAGCTGGGGCTTATCGAGAATATTCAGCGCGAAGACCTGAACGCCATCGAGTTGGCGGAGGGGTACAAGTCGCTGATGCGCGAGTTCGATTGGACGCAAGAGGAAGTCGCGGAGCACGTCGGCAAGAAGCGGGCAACGGTTGCGAACACGCTGCGATTGCTCAATCTGCCCGCGGACGTGCAGCGGTGCGTTGCCGAGGGTAAAATTTCGATGGGGCATGCCCGGGCGATCTTGGCCCTGGAATCGCCCAAGGCCCAAAGCGCGACGTGCAGAGCTGTGATTGAGCAGGGGCTGTCGGTGCGGCAGGTGGAACGCCTCGCTACGCCGTCCAAGCCGAAGGCGTCCGGTAAGCCCGCATCGCGCGATCCGCACGTGGCATCGCTGGAAGACGAGATGCGGCGAAGCCTTGGCACGCGGGTGTCGATTCACACGCACGGCGAAAAGTCGGACAAGGGCCGAATCGAGATCGAGTACTATTCGTTGGACGATTTGGACCGGATTCTCGCGATCCCGCGGGGAACGCGGTAGTCTCTTCCGTGTCCTCGCGATACCGTGGATAGGCATAGTTCGCGGGTCCTTTAAGGAAATCTAGGAAAATGCTCTCATGATTGATGCAAAACTTCTACGCGACAATATCGATGTGCTCCGTACCGCTCTTGAGAACCGGAGGTCTTCGATCGACTTGGAGGCGATCCTGGCGTTGGACGCAAGCCGGCGTCAGCTTCTGTACGAGCTCGAACAGCTTCGCGCGGAACAGAACCGCGCGTCGGAAGAGATCGTGAAGCTCAAGCGCGCGAAGCAAGACGCGGCGGAAGCCATTGCCGCGATGAAGAAGGTGAGCGACACGGCGAAGGAGTTGGAGGAGCGCGTGCGCGACTTCGATACGCAGCTTCGCGACCAGTTGCTCATCATCCCCAACATCCCTCACGAATCCGTCCCCGTGGGGCCGGACGCGGGTTCCAATCGGCTCGAGCGCAAATGGGGAGAGCCGCCGCACTTCGACTTTGCGCCGCGCGATCACATTGAGCTTGGCGAGAAGCTGGGGATTCTGGATTTCGAGAGCGCGGCGAAGATTTCCGGGGCGCGGTTCACGGTGCTGAAGGGGGCGGGCGCGCGGCTCGAACGCGCGTTGACGAACTTCATGCTGGACGTTCACACGCGCGAGCACGGGTACACGGAAATTCTTCCGCCCTTCATGGTGCTGGGGTCCAGCATGGAAGGCGCGGGGCAGTTACCCAAGTTCGCGGACGAGGCGTTCACGGTGAAAGGGCGCGACCTTTGGCTGGTGCCGACGGCGGAAGTGCCGCTCACGAATCTCCATCGCGACGAAATACTCGACGCGGAATTGCTGCCGCTCAAGTACGTTGCCTATACGCCGTGTTTTCGCAGCGAGGCAGGCTCCTACGGCAAGGACACGCGCGGCATGCTTCGGCAACACCAATTCGACAAAGTCGAGTTGTACAAGTTCACGACGGCGGACACTTCCTGCGACGAGCACGACGCGCTCACCCAAAACGCCGAGGTTATCCTTCAGCGGTTGGGACTTGCGTATCAGGTGATTACGCTTTCCACGGGCGACATGGGGTTCGGGGCCGCCAAGACGTACGATATCGAAGTCTGGTTGCCGGGTCAGGACTGCTATCGCGAGATCAGTTCGTGCTCCAACTGCACGGATTTTCAAGCGCGGCGCGCGAACATTCGATGCCGGCGCGACAAGAAGCCGGAGTTTGTCCATACGTTGAACGGATCGGGTCTTGCCGTGGGGCGCACGCTCATTGCGGTGATTGAGAACTACCAACAGGCCGACGGATCTGTCATAGTGCCGGAGGTGCTGCGTCCATACATGAACGGCATGGAGCGTATCGAGCCGGTCGCATGACGACGCGTATCGAAGAAGCGGCCGCCGCCCTCGCGAAGGCCAAACGCGGGATCGCAGTGACGGGCGCGGGCGTATCGGAAGAAAGCGGCATCCCAACGTTCCGTGGCGTGGATGGGATTTGGACGAAGTATCCGCCCGAGGACTACGCGAGTATCGATGCGTATCTTCGGGACCCGTATCGGGTGTGGGCCTTCTGGTGCGAATTGGGCGCGACGCTTCGAGATTGCCGGCCCAACCCGGGGCATGCGGCACTGGCGCAACTTGAGGCGGCAGGTAAACTCAAGGCCGTGATCACGCAGAATATCGACAGCCTGCACCAGGCGGCGGGCAGCCGAAACGTGATTGAGTACCACGGAAGTCTCCGCGAACTTGAGTGTCTTGAGTGCCGCGCACGTAAGCCGTTCAATGTGAACGACCCTGGGAAGCACCCGCCGCGGTGCGTGATTTGTCAGGGTCTGATGAAGCCCTGCGTGGTGATGTTTGGGGAAGGGATTCCGCTGGACGCGATGTGCGAATCGGAAGCGCTGGTGCAGACCTGCGACGTCCTGCTCGTGGTAGGCACGTCGGCTCAGGTGTATCCGGCGGCGGGGTTGCCATTTGCCGCGAAGCGGCAAGGCGCGATCATAATCGAAGCCAATATCGAGGCCACGGAGTTTACGGAAACCGTGACGGACGTATTTCTGGCCGGACCTTGCGGCACGACCTTGCCGCAAGTGGCCGCGTTGCTGCACTAATCGGAGCATGAGCATGTACGAGGTACTCCTGGACGAAGACTTCGCTTCAACGCGTTCGATGCGCGCGTTGACGTGGCATTGCGAACCACGCCGGTGGGAAATCGACGAGGAGGCGCATTGTCTTCGCGTGCATCCGGATGGGCAAACCGACTTTTGGCAACAGACCCACTACGGGTTCTCCGCCGACAATGGCCATTTTTTGTATGCGACGGCGAACACGGATTTTGTGATGACAACGCAGGTGCGTTTCCATCCCGCGAATCAGTACGATCAAGCGGGATTGATGATCTGGCTTTCGCCCTCGTGCTGGTTGAAGACGTCGGTCGAGTTCGAGCCGGAAGGGCCGAACCGATTGGGAGCCGTTGTGACCAACCATGGCTATTCCGACTGGTCCACGCAAGACTTCGCATCCGAAACCAGCGAGGTGCGGTTGCGCATTCGCCGCGAGGGCGTGGATTATATCGTGGAAGTTTCGTCCGGCGGCGAGTCGTGGTCGCAGATGCGTCTTGCGCGGCTTCTCGAAGACAGGAAGGGCGCGGACGTGCGCTGCGGCGTGTATGCGTGCAGCCCGAAAGGCGAGGGGTTCACGGCGGAGTTCACGTCGTTGCGCGTGGTAAAAGGACGAATGGATGGCGCTTGATATGAGCCGGTACGAGCCGGTGTGCTATAGTCGTGTGCGAAGCAGCAGCTCTCGCCTTTGTCTATAAAACGAAACCAAAACCCGGGAAAAGACGCACCATGCGAAGTATCTTCGTAACCAAATTCGGCGGTCCGGACGTGTTGAAGATGAGCGACTCGCCGATACCGGAACCCAAGGAATCGCAAGTCCGGATCAAGGTAGAAGCCTGCGGTCTCAACTACGCGGATATCATGCAGCGCGAGGGATTGTATCCCAATGGACCCAAGCCGCCATTCGGCGCGGGCTTCGAAGTATCGGGCGTGATCGATGCGGTAGGCGCCGACGCGACGGAGTGGAAAGTTGGCGATGCGGTCTGCGGTTTTTGCGAGAACGGGTACAGCGACTATGTGACGACGGAAGTCACGCGCATCATGCCCAAGCCGGCGTCGCTGGACTTTCAACAAGCGGCCGCGATTCCGTGTCAATACCTATCGGCGTATCACACGCTGGTGACTCTTTCCGGCGTAAAGGAAGGGCAGTACGTTTTGTTGCAGGCCGCGGCGGGCGGACTTGGTACGCTCATGGTCCAGATAGCGAAGAACCTCGGGGCCAAAGTGCTTGGGACGTGCAGCACGGACGAGAAGTGCCAGTATATCGAGGAACTTGGTTGCGACTTTCCGATCAATTACTCGAAGCGCGATTTTGCCGCGGAGGCCAAACGGATCACGGGGGGAGCAGGGTGCGACCTCATCGTCGATTCCATCGGCGGCGAGATTTTCGACAAGAGCCTGCGCTGTTTGAAGCCCCGCGGGAGGCTCGTTGCGATAGGGCTTGCAGGCAAGCAACCGAACACCGTGACCACGCTTCAATTGCTTACGAACAACTTTACGGTCTCGGGCTTTCACCTGATGGCGTACGTCTCCGATGCCGAGGCCATGTTCCGGGCGATCCAGGATCTTGAGAAGTGGTTGAGCGCCGGGACCTTGAAGATAGTCGTCCGGCATGTGTTTCCGTTGGAACAGGCGGCGGAGGCGCAGAAGTTTGTGGCCGAGAGAAAGAGTTCGGGCAAGGTTGTGCTGGTAACCGCGGGCTGATTCAACCGTTGGCGCACCCAATGCGCAACTAGTGGTTGGATATGAACTATCGCATTTTGTCTCAGTATCTGGGGATGCTCTGTATCGCCGTTGGGCTGTCCATGCTTTTCTCGACGGTGTGGGCGGTCTATTACCGTGAGTGGCACGCGCTCAGCGCGCTCCTGAGTTCCACGTGCGTTTCCGTGATCGTTGGCGCTTGCCTGCGCTATTGGGGACGCAACGCGCCCACGCGTATTTTCGAGCGCGAGGCGATTGGACTCGTGGGCCTCACGTGGATTGCGGTCAGCGCGCTAGGCGCGCTCCCTTTCGTGTTCGTGGGTGCGCTCGGTTTCAACGACGCGTTCTTCGAGAGTGTTTCCGGATTCACGACAACCGGTTCCACAGTGATTGCCGATGTCGAGTCCATCGACAAGAGCATTCTGTTTTGGAGATGCTTCACGCATTGGCTGGGCGGCATTGGAATTGTCATTTTGTTCATCGCCGTCTTGCCGTACTTTGGAGCAGGCGGAAAGCTCATCGTGAAGTCCGAATCGACGGGACCGGCGGCGAGTCTGGTCGTTCCGCGATTCCGGCAGAGCGCGCTCATCATTTTCAACATATACGTGCTCCTCACGATTGTGAATACCGTTGCGTTGATGGTCGCGGGAATGAATCTGCACGAGGCGTTATGCCACGCCTTTGCCGGGCTTGCCACCGGCGGCTTCTCGACGAGGCAAGCGAGCGTCGGAGCGTTCAACAGTCTGTCCATCGAAGCCGTCCTCATCTTCTTCATGTTGATTGGCGGGACGAACTTCGGCCTCTTCGCGGCCATGTACCTTGGCGACTGGAAGGCCATCATCAAGGATTCCGAATGGAGGCTGTTTATCGGTATCTTCCTCGTCGCGACTGCCTTAATTACTTTGAATCTTATGGGATTTCACGCGACTTTTCCCGATCAGGGGGAGTCGTTCGAGCCGATGGCGGAGCGGACCTACTATGGGGTGGGGCATGCGATTCGCGTGGGCGCTTTCCAGGTTGCGTCCTGCATGACCGATACGGGGTTCGTGACGGACGATTTCGACCGCTGGCCCTATCTGTCGCAGATGATTCTTATCGTCGTGATGATACTCGGCGGGAGTGCCGGTTCTACGGCAGGCGGGTTAAAAATCATCCGGATCTTGATGTTCGCCAAGTTGTGTTACTGGAGACTCGAATCGACGTTTCGACCCAAAACCGTTAGACCGTTGCGCATCAACGGAGAAGTCGTCAGCGACGCCGTGGTGCACCGGTCGTTCCAGTTTCTCAATCTTTATGTGTTCTGGTTTGGATTCGGATGTCTGTTCATGTCGGCCATGGGGCTGCCGTTCGCGTCGGCCGTAACGTCCATGGCAGCTTGTATGAACAATTGCGGGCCCGGCCTCGAGCACGTGGGGGCCATCCGGGACTTTCATCTGATAGGACCCGTGGGCACGTTCTTCCTGTCTCTTACGATGCTGGTGGGACGGTTGGAGTTGGTGCCGATTCTGGTCCTCTTCGTGCCGGCGTTCTGGCGCCGATAGCCGAACCGGTTTACCTATTCGGGGCGTCTGTGTCTTCAGGCCGAATCAATTCCAGACGTTCGCGAAGCAACTCTTTCAGTGTGGGATACCCGTCCGTGAACCGCCGGAGCTGTGCCTCCGTAATCCCCGTTCCCGACGCGAGGAAGGAAGAGACGGCCTGTGCTTCTTCGATTTCGGAGGACGAGAGCGCGCCGTCTCCCAGCGCATCGATAATGGCGACGCGGCACAAGAGTACCGCCCACACCGAAGCTTCCGGACTCTGTGAAACTTCAAAGAGGCCATCGAACAACGCCGAGCGATCCGCGGGAACCTTTCCTTCGCCGCGCAGCCGCTCATAGCCCATTGCCACGTCGGCGGCCAACTGAGTCTTCGACATGCGTTCAAAGGTGCCGATAGACATTCGGATGACGAAGAAGAGTACAACACCCGCGACCAACGTCAACGCTACGGCCAAGCCGCAACCGGCGCGGACGGCACGGGAGATTCGCCTCCTCCGAGAGGGGGCCGCCGTGGAGTGCGCAGAGTCTTGGCTGCGTGTCATGTGCCTCGCTACGTCGCGGCCGCTACAACCCGAGACTTGTGGGATCGAGTCTGCTCATAGCAGCTTCCAATTCCGGGTGCTTCTTCACGAACTCACGGAGTCTCATGTATCCCGCGCCAGGATTGGCTTTCAGGAATTCCGTCAACGCGACTGCCTCGGCCTTTTCTTCCGCGCTTACTTTGCCGTCGGCCAAATGGCTCTCGAACGCGACCTTGATTAGGGACAGCCCCATGTAGCTGGACTTCGATGGGTCCGCAAGAAGCAGCAGCGCGTCGTATTCCGATACGCTATCCGCGGGGACTTGTCCGGCTGCTTTCAAACTGGCGTAATCGCTTTGAACCTTCTGGGCGATTTGGGGCGCTTTTGTCGCCATGAACCGTGGAAAGACGACTACCGCCGCAACAATGATGGCTGCCGCGACCACTATGAGCACGCCACAGCCTACGCCGCAGCCCAACATAAGTGTCTTCTTTTGCTTCTCGTTCATTCCATTACCCTTGTTGTGCGGTTGGGGACGACCACGCCGGCCGTGCACCGCCAAGACTTGGCTTCGCGGCAGGGAAAAGTCATGCCATGCGATTGACGCGCGGCTGTGCCCCCCGACAATTCCACCGGTACGATGGCGTTATTTTACGGTCGCGCCGAGGCAAACACAACTCGTAGTGTCGAGAGATGATCGGGGACGCACCGGCTTGTCGTGTGGATCTTTTTGCGGCTATCAGTATACTGTTGGGTGTCAACAATTATCCGGGCGAGAGCAGGCGTCTTAGGCGGGGAGTGTGCTCAGTATATGACTATCAATTATTCGGCGAAAATCCATTTCAATCGGGCCACATTCCAGGGGCGCGAAATGGAGTACATGGCAGAGTGCATCCGCGTTGGGCATATTTCGGGCGATGGTCCCTACACTGCGAAGTGCAGCGAACTCATTGAGGAGGCTCTGGGGATTCGGAAATGCCTGCTTACGACTTCCGGCACGCATGCATTGGAATTGGCTGCGTTGCTACTGGAGATCAAGCAGGGCGATGAAGTGATCGTTCCCTCATACACGTTCGTATCCACGATTAATGCATTCGTTTTGCACGGTGCGCGCCCGGCATTCGTGGACGTCCGGCCCGATACGCTGAACATTGACGAGCGGCTCATCGAGCAAGCGATTACGCCGCGCACGAAAGCCATCGTTGCCGTGCATTATGCGGGCGTAGGCTGCGAAATGGACGCGATCCTTGCCATAGCGAATCGCCACGGAATCCCCGTGGTGGAGGATAACGCGCATGGCTTGTTTGGCCGCTATCGCGGAAGATACTTGGGAACGTTTGGCCGGCTAGCTATCCAGAGTTTCCACGAAACGAAGAACTTCTCGTGCGGCGAAGGCGGCGCTCTGCTGGCAAGCGATGAGGCCGACATCGCCAGGGCCGAGATACTTCGGGAGAAGGGGACGGATCGGAGCCGGTTCTACCGCGGTCTGGTAGACAAGTATGGGTGGGTCGATGTGGGGTCAAGTTACTTGCCCTCCGACCTGCTCGCGGCGTTTCTGTTTGCGCAACTGGAGTGCAGGGAACGAGTGCAGGCGTTTCGCCGGCGTGTCTGGGAAGAATACCGGGCGTCTTTGTCGGACTGGGCTGCTTCCCGGGGCGTACAGCTCATGCACGTGCCGGAACATTGCGAGCAGCCGTATCACATGTTCTTCATGCTCATGCCGTCGCTCGAAGCGCGGACCGCGGTGCTTCGCTTCCTGAAGGAGCAGGGAATCTTGGCGGTGTTTCATTACTTGCCGCTGCATTCGTCTGCCAAGGGCGCCCAATTGGGCGGGAAGGTAGGAGATTGTCCCGTAACGGAATCCGTGAGCGACCGCATCGTGCGGCTACCGCTCCACAATGATCTCACGGACGAGGACCTCCAGCGGGTCATCGAAAGCGTGCTGGCGTTTACGTAAAGGGCCGTTTGGAAGCAGACGGCTAGATTCGGCCCTTATGCCTCAAGTCGTCCTCGATGGCCTCAATGACAATCTGAAACTTGTCTTTGTTGGCATCGCTCATCTCCGCCAAATTCTTGTGGGCATCGAGAATCATGAGGGCCACATCGATCTGGGAATCCGGCACGTCGGGCAGTGCATCCAGGTCGCCTCGGATGGGCGCGTCGACATCCAGGATGGTGTATAAACTCTGAAAGCTCATCGTGCGAAGGACGCTGAGCACTCTGCCGTTTTGCGCAATGATCGTGGGCTTGGTCCCGAAGACGGCCTTGCACCGTTTTCCCAACTCAGCCAATAAGCCGAGGTTGGTGCTGTCCATCCCCTTGGCCTCGGTGAGATCGACCAATACGCTGCTACCCGCGACGGGTGTCTCGAAGAGGCGGTCGACATATCCCCGGAGCGATTTGCTGAGGGGAAACGTCCACTCATCCGTATAGCCAATGGAACCAACGAACTTCAGTACATAGACATCGCCAAACGTGGCGGATAGAACACGTCCTATCGGCATGAGTATTCAGTTCCTCTGTATCCTGCGCGACTTCGGCTGCAATCCGTATTGTTCACTGAGGTATCGACTAAGTCAACAAGGACGGCAGGGGAGGGCTCAGCACGGCCTCGCTTCAGGAAGCACCCCTTCTTGGGTGCAGCATCGGGCCAGGCGCAAACCTCTTGCATTTTTGTCAATAATTTACTATACTCCCAAATACGTCAGAGCAGCGAGGAGCACCGGGCCCGCCATGAAGCAAACCCACTCCAAACAGGAACGGATCGTAGAGGCCGTTCGCCACGGATTGGAAGGCATTGCCGCCGTTGAGTTTGTACAAAAGAGCGGCTATGCGATGTCCACGCCGGGGATAGCCCGGAACCTTAGGATGCTGGGGGGGCGCGGGCGTGTTCAGGCGCTGATCAACGAGGGGATGACGAACATCGAAGTGTTGCAGACGTGCTTTCCGGATGCGGACCTGTCGCATTTGCGGCCGGAACCGCCGACCCAGGGGGAACTTTTCGTGGGGCAAGGCGAGCCGAGAGCCGGTTCGTTTGTGCGCCTGCGGGAGGACACTCCGTACGAGACGAGGAAAATGGCAATCAAAGTACCCGCCGACTTGTACGAAGCGATCCGCCTTGCCGCGAAGGCGGAGGGCATGAGCCAGAACGATCTAATCGTGGAGGTGTTGACGAGCGCATTGTCGCGAATCCCCGGACCATTCGGAGACGCTGGCGATGTGCACGGGGGATAGCCAGGCCAAGCCGTGGTGACGCCAAAGCGTCTGGGATGTAGTGATAGGGCGACCGGAGTTTTGTCTACTCGTTGACGGCTCGGTGCGACTCTCAACCCGGTCGAAGGAGCGAGCAAAGCGCTCGACATGGTATGAACGAAACCTTCATGGCCAGCTACATGGCGCGAATCAGCCACGACCATTACCTGCCCAGGACGTCCGGAATCCGTCAGACCTTTGGATTCATGCGCCGGCTGTGGGTGTCCTGGAAATCGCGACACCAGCACTGAACGCGCGCCGACCCGGGGCTGCCACTCGGCGCTAGCCGTTCTCCAGCGCGAGAGCCGCATTTCGGCGCATTCCGCTGTGCTTCGCTCGCATGATGGGACTGCCCGCGAACGTACTCCGGAACCCCTCTTCATCCATGCTCGCGAGTGTGGCCAAATCCGGGTTGGCGTGGCCGGGACGCGGGTGAAAGTCTTCCTGCGAGGTTGTTTCGACCCGCCGATTCCAAGGGCACACGTCTTGGCAGATGTCGCATCCAAAGACCCAGGTGTCGAGATTGCGCGCGATTTCCGAGGGGATGTCCTCGCGATTCTCGATGGTGTGGTAGGAGATGCACTGCCTGGAATCGACCACGTGCGGCTGGACGATGGCGTTGGTGGGGCAGGCATCGATGCACAACCGGCAACGCCCGCATTGATCGGATACGGGCGAATCGGGAGTCAACTCGGCAGTCGTGAGAATGACTCCAAGGAAGAACCAGGAACCCAGATCGCGGCGCAGGACGAGGCTGTTCTTGCCGAGCCAGCCGAGACCAGCCCGGACGGCCCAGGCCTTTTCCATGACGGGCCCGCTGTCGATGCAGCAGTGACAGCGTGCTTCGGGCGCGGAGGCTTCGATTCGGAGCGCGAGTTCCCGCAAGGGTTTGAGGAGGACGCGGTGGTAGTCGCGCCCCCACGCGTATCGAGAGACTTTGCCGGAGCCTGGAGCAGGTTCCGGGCGCGGAGCAAAATAGTTCCGCGCGACGGCCACGACGGAGCGTGCGCCGGGCAGCTTCATTTGGGCGTTTTGGCGCGTGTCTTTGGTGGTAGCCATCCAAGCCATGCCGGCGTGATAGCCGAGCCCGAGCCACTCTCCGAGCCGGTCCAGGGGATCGATTTCTTCAACCGGTGCGATGCCACAGGCGTCAAACCCCAGTTCTTTCGCGCTTGCTTTGACCATGCCGGTGATATCGTTCACAATTCCACTCTCCTTGCAGCCGAGTATACCGCAGTCGATGAAGAAGACGGACTCCCCGCGCACTGGGGCATCGCCTTCGTGGTATACTCTTTCGTTTAGGTACATTCATCGGAGGACGGTATGTTTACTCGTATTAGCGCGTTGATTGCCTTTTCGATATTTCTTTTTGTGAGTTCGCCGGTTTTGGCCGCCGATTTCGATTTGACCTACTATCGCGGAGAAATTGGGCAGGGAAACCATGTCCTACTCGAATTGACGAATTTTGCCGGCAAACTGAGCGGTTCCTATATTTATGTCAAGCGTCAGATTCCCATCGATCTTGCGGGTACGCTGGGGGAGGACGGAGCCTTCGGCCTCACGGAGACCGTGGATACGAAAGAGACTGGACGCTTCACGGGGAAGCTTCTTGAAGAGGGCAAGAAGCTTGAGGGCACTTGGACCGATAGCGAGGGCAAGAGTTCGACGCCGTTTTCCCTGGCGCGGTTTGCGAAGCAGAAGCTTGAGGAGAAGAAGGGCGATTTCGACGGTGGCACCATCGAGAGCTCGTTTGCATATCCTGTGTTCGAGGATCCTTCCGAAGCGCCGCTCAACGAGGCGATTGTGCGTCACGTGACGCGGTCCAACGAGGCTTTCGTGGACGAGATCAGCAAGGCGACGGATCCTTCCGTGCAGGTGGATAACATGTATGACGTGGACATGGACGTGACCGTCTATACGCCGGGCCAATTTGTCAGTCTTGTGTCCACGACGTATGTGTTCACGGGGGGCGCGCACGGGATGACGCAGTACAGCACGCTCAATCTTCGTCTTAGTCCGCAAGGTGCGCCCGCGCCCGTCAAGCTTAGCGACTTGTTCACTTCGCAGGAGCAGGCACTGGCGAAGCTCTCCGAATTGTGTATTGCGGATCTCAAGAAGCAGAAGGCGGGATTTGTCGTTGACGGCATGGTCGACAGCTTGGATTGGGAGGTGCTGAGCCACTTCAGCCTGTCGCCCGCGGGCATCTTGTTTCTGTTTGAGCCGTACGCGGTGGCGCCGTACGCGGAAGGGACCTTCGACGTACTGATCCCCTTCGATGCGCTTACGAGCGTGCTGAAGCCCGATGCCCTTCAAGGTATCGTGCCTGCGCTTCCCAAGGGGTAAAACGAATCGCGCGCCCGCGTGGGTTTGCGGACGCGCGAAAATATTTCACTTGAAGGCCCGTGACTACTTGGGGCCAGTCTGCCGCCGACACATGGTCAGTCGGCAATGCTTCCATCGCGGGCTTTCTTGATCATGTCGCCCGAGTAGTCATTGCCCTTGATGTCCTTGCCGCCCTTTAGTTCGTGCTTGGAGGGTTTCGCTGCTGTCTCGTGTTCGTAGCGAAGACCTTCGGGGCGCTTCGCGTTGCGATTGCCGCCGCCTTGGGGCGGATGCCACTGCTGCTTGGCCGTTTCACGGGCGGCTGCCAACACGGCCTCGTTCTGCTCTGGCGTCATTGCCGAACGGTCGAGTTCGCTCTGGCCCACCGTAATCGCGCCGGTGCCGAACACCATGCCGATGGCCCCGCCGCCCGCTAGACCGATGATGCCTACTGTTGTCGGAATGTCGGCGATGGCTGCGATGCCGCGATGCTGATCGATGCGCTGATTCCAAGGGGAAATCGCTTCGACGGGCGGAGGATAGGTGCCGGCCATGCCCCAAAACGAGCTGTGGCCAAGTTCGACGACTCCGCGCCGCACACCGCGAAACCCTTCGATGGAGCCGACATATTGCGCTTTGTTGTTGCCGTCGTTGACGCCTTTGCACGTTTGATACTTCACGGCTTTCAAACCGCGCCACATGGCCTTATAGGGGCGCGTGGCCGGTTCCTCGGGATTGCCGTAAGGCCCTGTGTGACTTGGTTCAATTGCGTAGGCAAGTCCGCACGACGCAACGGCGATAAGCGCCGCCAGACCGAACTGAAGCGTCTTCATACGTAGATTTCTCCCGCTGGTTTCCCGCACGCGCACTCCGGCGCCAATCACTACTTCCACTGGGAAACAGTTTACAACACGGCTCACGGTTTCGGCAAGGTGATAAAGCTGGCGGTGGACTTTGTGCAGCGGAGGCGGGTTATGTATCGTATGAATCGCACGGGGCGAGGGGCCCCAAGGCACCGGAACCGTGTCCGCGCTGGACCGTTGACTTTCGCGCGGTCATACTCGGAGGGGATGGGATAGTGACAGCATGTGTGGGTATCTCGCGTCCGGCCGTCAGGACCAACGCACCATGAGGGTCATTGACACAGGAATCGTTCATGCGAGCCGGCATGGGACAGACCGGCAGAGTTGCGCGTTTCCGTACGTGTGCGTGACGGAAACGGGGCGTTGGGTGTGCTCATTTCGGGCGGCCCCGGCGAAGGCGGGCATGAAGGGCCAGCGCGCACTCGTGACATGGTCGGACGACCGGGGCACGTCGTGGCGGGAGCCAATCGACCCGTTCGCGCCGATGGAGCTTGGAGGAAAGCCGGGCCTGTTTCGCGCTGCCGGGATTTGTGCCTTAGACGGCGATACCGTGGCCGCATCGATCTACTGGGTGGACCATTCCGATCCGGACCTACCCTTCTTCAACGAGGAGACCGAGGGCCTGCTCGACAGCCGCATACTGCTTTCCATATCGCATGACGCCGGGGAAACGTGGTCCGAGCCACGGCTGATAGATACGTCGTCTTTCACGATGCCCACGCCGATCACGGGGCCGATTCTCAGGCTTCCCTCCGGCGAATGGGCTTGCCAGTTCGAACTCAACAAGCACTACGATGAATTGGAGCCGTGGCGTCACGCGTCTGTGCTGATGTTCTCGCCGGACTCGGGCCGCACTTGGCCGCGTTACTCGGTGGTAACGCAGGACCCGGAGAATCGGATTTTCTACTGGGACCAGCGTCCGTCGGTGTTGCCGGATGGCAGGATTCTCGACGTGTTCTGGACCTTCGATCGCGAGGCGGCCGCGTACCTCAACATCCATGCCACGGAATCGCGAGACGGCGGCCGGACGTGGACCCCGTTGTGGGACGCGGGCGTGCCGGGGCAACCCGCGCCGGTGTTTGCGCTTGCGGACGGAGCGCTTGCGATGCCCTATGTGGACCGCACATCCGCGCCCAAAATCGTGATTCGCCGAAGCACAGATGATGGGCGCTCCTGGCCTGCCGCCGGAGAAGTAGTCCTCCACGACGCGGGCCTCGCATCGCAGACGTGGAGCAAGAGCACGATGCAGGATGCCTGGGCCGAGATGGCCAAGTTCTCCGTGGGCTTGCCCACGACCGCTGCGATTGCGACGGGCGGGGCGCTCGTGGTCTATTACGCGGGGACGGCCACGGACGAGACTTCGATTCACTGGGCACTCGTCGAGTAGGCGCGTGCGTTCGTGGAGTGGGCGCAGGGGGGTGAGGATGGCGTGCAGGGGTAGGGGCTGGCTCATGGCGTGGTCGTGGGCCTTCCTGTTCGCCGCGCCTTCCGTGTTTGCGGAAACCGAACCGGCGCCGGATGCAATCGGACTGCGCGCCGGGCTCGACGTCGTCGACTGGGCTGTCGTCGCCGCATACGCCGTCGGCATGCTGGGGATTGGCGTCTACTACTCCCGCCGGAACCGAAGCGCCGAGGATTTCTATGTCGGCGGGCGAACGATGAGCCCGATCATGATCGGGCTTTCGCTGTTCGCGACCATGATCAGCACCATTTCCTATCTTGCGACGCCGGGAGAAATTATCCGGCACGGCCCGGCATTCCTCGCCGACATTCTGGCTTTGCCCTTCACGTATCTCATTGTCGGGTTCGTGCTTATTCCCTACATTTCGAAGCTGCCCGTTACGAGCGCCAACGAGATCCTGTACAACCGATTTGGGTCCGGAGTGCGCATGCTCGGCTGCGTCCTGTTCCTGTTGATTCGATTTGTGTGGATGGGGTTGATCATCTACACCAGCGCCAAAGTTGTCGTGGTGGCCATCGGCCTTGGGGAGGGTGCAACGTTCTATGTCGCTTGCGCCATCGGCATCATCACGGTTGTCTACTCGTCCATGGGAGGCATTCGCGCGGTGGTGCTAACCGATGTTGTCCAGGCCCTGGTTTTGTTTTTCGGGATCATCGTTACCATCGCTATCGTCACGGTCAAGATTGGCGGCTTCTCCTGGTTTCCAACGGAATGGGCTTCCAACTGGGACACGCAGCCGTGGGTCAGTTTCGATCCACGGGTGCGCACTAGCGTGCTTGGCATGGTTGTGAGCACGACTGCATGGTGGATATGCACGGCGGGCGCCGATCAGATGGCCATTCAACGATTCATGGCGACGCGAAATCCGCGGGCCGCGCGCAGGGCGTTTCTGGTCAACAACATTACGACGGCGATGGTGACGTTGCTGTTGGGCCTCTTGGGATTCGCTTTGCTTGGGTTCTTCCGAGCGAACCCTCAGTACCTTACCGAGACCATGAACCTGGGCGAGAATGCGGATGCGCTCTTCCCATTCTTCATCATCAATTTCACGGGCTACGGCATCGCGGGATTGGTGATCGCAGGCATCCTGTCGGCGGCCATGTCGTCATTGGCCTCCGGCATCAACTCGACGTGTACGGTCATTAACACGGACATCATTGAACGCTATTTCCGCAAGAACCTTGGCGAGAAGCAGAAGATGGGCCTCGCACAGAGCACGTCGTACTTCGCCGGTCTTGCGGCGATCGCGCTGAGTTTCGTCATCGCGCATATCGGCGGGAACCTGGTGGAGGTGACGAGCAAGACGAGCAACCTGCTCATAGCCCCCTTGTTCGCGTTGTTCTTCTGTGCGATGTTCGTGCCGTTTGCCACTCCCACGGGCGCAGTCTTCGGCTCGCTCTACGGGTTTGCGGCAGCGTTCTTGATGGCGTTCGGCGACGTCGCCGGATGGCCGCCGCTCAGTTGGCAATGGATAACGCCTGTTGCTCTGCTGACCAGCATCACCGCGGGGACCCTTTTCAGTTTGGTTCGCACGCGGGAGCGTACCCTGCAATTTAAGATATCGCTAAGCGCGGCGTATTCTGTTCCGTTGGTAATCGCCGCCGGCGTTTTCATCGCGGCGTACATTGCCCAACGCACCCACTAGGAGATGGCCATGCCTCTCATGACCCATCGCGAGCGAATCCTCTCCGTGTACCGCGGAGAGACTCCCGATGCCGTGCCGTTCATGCTGGACCTGTCGCATTGGTTCTATCACAAGCATGGCATGCCTTGGGATCTCAGCCGCGCATACGAGCAGCCCGAAGTCGAGTTGATCGAGTATCACAAGAAGACGGGAGTCGGATTTTATCTCCCCAACCTCGCTTCTTTCATCGACGTGAAGTATGGCGATGACGTGCGGGCGACGGTAACAAAGAGCCAAGATGGCCAGGAAATCACGTGGCAATTCGATACCCCCTTGGGAAGCATCAGCCGTACGCGCCGTTGGAACGAGCAAACCTACGCGTGGGGAATTCGCGAGTGGGGGGTCGCGACCGAACGCGATCTGAGCGTGCTGGCGTATGCGCTCGGAAGCAGGGTCTATACGGCGCGATGGGATCGTTTTCAAGCATGGGTGGAGTGTGTCGGAGACGGTGGTGTGGTCTACGCCGTGTTTGCCTATAGCGGCATGGGGCATTTGCTGAATTCGTGGATGGGCATCGAGAATACGGTGTACGCAGCGGCCGATCGGCCGGAAACCCTTCACGAGGTCATCGAACGGATAAACGCGAACAACCTCGAGTGCATCGACCTACTCGCGAATTCGCCCGCGGAAGTCGTGCTTGTGGGGGATAATTTTTCGAGCGACATTCAATCCCCGGATTTCTTCGACACGTGGTCGAAGCCCTACTACGCCGAGCTGATCCGCCGTCTTCACGCAGGGGGGAAACATGTTGCCGTGCACATCGATGGGCGTCTGACCGGTCTGCTCGACGTGTTTAGCCGGCTGGGAGCCGATTGCGCCGATGCGGTGACTCCCAGCACCGGTGGCGGACTTACGCCCGAACAATGCCGCCAGGAAGCTGGAACGAAGTTGATCCTCTCCGGTGGCGTTCCGCCCAATCTATGGTTGCCTGATGTGCCCGTAGACGACTTCAAGCGCGCGGTGATGCAATGGCTGGAGTTGAAGAAGTATGGGTCGCGTCTCATCGCGAATGCAGGAGATCAGGTCCCTCCGAATGCGGACGAAGATCGCATACAGATCATGAGGGACATGGTTGAAGAACACGGACGGTACTGAGACTGACGATCGCGCCCCTCGCAAGGCTTGGGGCTATTTCGCAGTGGCCTGTGCCGGATGCGACAGGATGGCCTCCTCATCGAACGTGAAATGGAGTATCGTCTTCCGCACGTCGGTGGTGCAGACAACGTGAATCTTCCCGTCCTTGGATTGAATAGCCACGGGGTAGGCAAAGGTCTGCGTCTCATCCGCCTTCGCGATGTCGCGCTTGAAGGGCCACGTTTTGTCGCTATCCGTTGAAATGGAGACTGTCAGCGGATTTCTCGCAGAGATGCTGTCGTTGTAAACCAACACAAGATGGCCGTTCGCGAGCTTAATGAAAGCGATGGCCGCGTTGGGATTCTTGAATTGCGACGGCATGCCTTTGGTCCACGTCTTTCCCCCATCGTGCGATTCCGCGCGAATGATACGCCCATCGGGCAATGGATCGAATGAACCACCGCGCCGGCAATACGCGATGAGGTGATTGTCTTCAAGCTCCACAGCGTTGGGCTGGAGGTTGCCTTTGTCCGAAACGATTCTGCCCGTCTCGGCCCACGTGTTTGTTCGCGGATTGATTCGGAAGAACAGAGACGCTGTGTCGGGGTCGGTCTTCTCCAGGTCATGCCCGGTCTCGTAGTAGGCGGGCAAGAGGTATGTGCCATCTTTGAGGAGCGTAGGAAGGCCCTGCACCATCATCCCCTGTTGGAAGCTGATCATAAACGAGTCCGACCATGTGCGCGCACCGTCCTTCGAGATCTTCGCCTGGATGCGCGAGTCGGACCAGGTATCGCCGTAGCGCTGGACATAGAACAGCCAGACTAAGCCACCCGGCGCTTGCCACACCACCGCGTTGCCTTCGCCGAGGAAAGGCGTGTCGGCGATGCATTCGGGGGCCGACCACGAATCCGATCCCGTTGCCTTGCGGATGCCCCAGACTTTTGAGTCGTCTTCGTATTCGCCCGAACCGCCGTAATACGCGATGTACAGATCGCCGTTGTCCAGTTGCGCGATTGTGCAGGGGTGCTTGTATTCGCCGGGGACTTCGCGGCCAATGACGCGTTCCATCGCGATATCCTCCGCGGCGAACGCGGCGGCTGCCAACGTGAGCATGAGCAGTCCCATGATCTTCATCTCGAACTCTCCTTCGGTTTTGGAAGCGCCCTCAGTGGACTACTGTTCGTGCTTCAGCTTGGGCCTTGGGGGTCCGGCATACGGTTTTGCGCCAACATGAAGCCCGCGTTCGGGAACGGTCGTCAGGTTCTTGTCCGAAGTTTGGGGCGCGGTGATCATGCCGTAGTACCGGCCCATCCAATACGCATCGAGCCAGCCGCCTGGGTCGGCCACCACCGCGCCGCCGCTGCCGCCGTCAAGCTGCATGAAGTTCCCGTCCCAGCGGTTGGGTTCGGTTTCGCGCGGGCTGAGCGGCTTCGTGCGTTCCGCGTAGACGCGATACCCTTTGGGAGGAAACAGGTCGTCGCGGTGCGAGTTCGTGTAGGCGTACCTGCGGAGGTCGAGCGGCCAATCGCGCAGATGGGTAGCCGCACGGTCGAGTTCGCAATCGTTGCCGGTGAGCGCGCCATAGATGAAGTTGAACCACGGCACGGCTTCGATGCGCTTAATTTCCCAGCTCCGCTCCAAGCTTCGTAGCCAAAGCGTTTTGAGTTCCGGGTCCGTCTCGTGAAGGATTAACGGGAAGTATGCGTAGAAAGCGAGGCGGTCGTCGAAGTGCGTGAAGAAACCGGGATGAAACGTCAGCTTCTGCCGGAGGATGTCGCCGAAGTAGTTGGCGCTGATGAGCTGCTTCTTCCCTTCAACAAATTTCGGATCGCCCGTGAAATGGTAGGCGGTCGTTACGTAGTTAAAGGCCTCCATGCCGTTCAGACCTCGGGCGTAGTAGCCGAGCGGAGTCTGGAGATACTCGGGGTCCCATCGCGCCCATCGCGTGGGCTGGCCATCGACGTCGCGAAGACAGAAGCCGTTGTCCACGATGTGGCCTACGATTCGTTTGAGATGCTCTTTGGCCCAAACGCTTTCTTCCTCGTTGGCGACCAGATCTAGGAAGAGCGTTGTTTCGTAGACCTTTGCATCGACTTCGTCGCTGGATGTGTCGCCTTTCCATTCCCAAACGCCGTCCGGAGTGGCGTGCCATTCCGCTGGGAGGCCTCCCGATCCGTGCTGCGCTTTGAGGCACGGCTCGTTGGCCGCGAAGATCGAGCGCGCCGGAAACCCGTCGATAGAGGTGATCTCCTCGCTCCACTTCACCGACTTCATCATATCCAGGGCTTCGGCGCGCACACGGGGATCTTTCGTCACCGCAAACTCGAAGCACTTGGCATTGAGATAGTGGCTGCTGTATCCGACGTCGTTGTCGCTGATTTCACGCTGCCATTCGCCGTCGATGAGATTCAGCGAGTGGACGAAGCCGAGGCGTTTTTGACCCCATTCGTTCAACCAGCGTTCGTAGTACGCGGCCTTTTTCGCCAGCGTGTACGGCTCGTAGGTGATGACGCCCAAGCCGCCGTCGGTGGCGATGTAGACGGCGTTCTCGCCGCACGCGATTGCGTTGACCTTGTCGTTGGGAATCCAGCGCGGATATCCGAAGAACTGGTAGGTGTCGTTGATGTTGCGAATGGCGCCGCGCATCGTGCCGATCCAGAGATCCCGATCGAATCCTTGCGCAAGGGACGTTGTGTCTTCGTAGCACAGGCCGTCTTCGCCGCGCAGTTGGTACCAGGACATGCCGCGAAGCACGGACAGTCCCTCGTCGGTAGCCACCATCAACCGGCTTCCCTGCGCCATGATTTCACGAACTGTGCAGCCTCGCTCGAGCGTGCCCCAATCCGCGATATCGTTGTAGACGATCTGTCCGCGCTCGAGCAGGCCTACGCGCTTCCCGTCATGCACATACACCGTGCCCCCGTAGGACGCAACGCCAAGCAGCTTGGAGGAACCGCCTTCCGTGAGGCGCGTCAGCGTGCCTTCCTCGACCGCGAACAGGCCGGCATCCAACGCGAGGACTAACTTGCCATCGTGCAGGCAGAGTCCCGCGGGCGGTTGCTCGGTGATGCGTGTCCACGCCGCCCCGTCGAATTTCCAGAGGCCTTCGGATGACGCGGCATACAGGATGTCCTTGAGTACCTTTAGGAACGCTACCTTGCCGGCCGGGCCGGTCACTCGTCCGAAGGACTCGCCGTCGAGCTTCGATACGCCTTGGCTATCGCCCACGTACGCAGTGCCCTGAAATACCGCAACGGACGTGAGGGGTTCCGGACTCTTGACGATGCTGCCCACCTCCTGGAGATAGACTTCGTCCACGACTGGACTCCACATCGGATGATCGGGAATGGGCAACGCCGCGAGGGCCAACTGCACCGGCGCGAATGCCAATGCCAATCCAAAAATCGACAGAGAGAGTCGCTTCATCCTTGCCTCCTTTGGAGCCGATATGCGGTCGAGACAACGCTGCCAGGACGGACGAAAGCACTATAGGGAGGTTTGGCGGCCTTTTCAAAGGTGAGGCAAAGAAAAAGCCAGCAACACGTGGTTAGCGGTCGCTGGCTCGAAACGGTCAAAGATGGCGTACCCGGAGGGACTCGAACCCCCAACCCCTTGGTCCGTAGCCAAGTACTCTATCCATTGAGCTACGGGTACGCAGAAAGGCCATTGGACGAATAGTCTAGCAAAAGAACGCTGCCGGGTTCAACTTGTTGACGCGTGCG
>JBHEKO010000453.1:0-2734 GCA_041859475.1 Candidatus Hydrogenedentales bacterium | reverse complement strand
TCGTGTGGTCATTCAGGTGGACTCGGAGCAGCGCTGGGAGAAGGACGCATTGCAAGGCTGCATGGACGTCATCGACCACCTGTTCACGTACTGGGGCGGTATCTGGGGTCATGTCTCCCTCGAAGCGCGCTCGGCGGCTTGGCTTGAGAAGCCCTTCGTTGTTCCGCGGATAGAACCCGATACCGGGTGCACGGTGGAAGGACAGGTTTCCGGCGACCATGCGCAAGCGTCCGCCGTTGCCATTGCCGTATTCGATGCGGCGGGAACACAAGTGGCAACCCAACAGGTAGAGACCTCAGACAAAGGCACCGTCCACGCCAGCATCAGTCTGCCCGGTGCGCATCTGTGGTCGCCCGAAACGCCGTACCTCTATGCGATGGAAGTTGTCCTGCTCGATGCAGCCGGAGGGGAATTGGATCGCGTGCGGGAGCGCTTCGGCGTTCGCGTGATCGAACTTCGGGACACGAACTTTCTGGTGAACGGGAAGATCTATTATCTTGCGGGTTACGGCGACGATTGCGTATACCCCAAAACGATAGCCCCGCCTGCCGACAAGCAATTCTATGTGGAGCGGCTGCGTGTGGCGAAGTCCTATGGCTTCAACTTTGTGCGTCACCACAGCCATTTTGTGGCCCCCGAATATTACGAGGCCTGCGACGAAGCCGGGATGTTTGTGTCGCCGGAACTTCCCATCGCTTACCCGCGCTTTTATGACCGGGCACAAGGGTCCGCGCTTGAGCTTTACAAATCCGAGTGGACCGCGGCCATCAAGCGGTATCGCAACCACCCCTCAATCTTCGATTGGTGCATGGCCAACGAGCAATGGGAGGGCATGCCGCGCGTGGGCCCGGATCTCTATCGCATCGCCAAGGAACTGGACCCGACGCGCCCCGTGATTGACTCCGACGGAATCTTCAATTCCGGATTCATTGATGGCTCGAAAGACCGGCCCACGCTGGATTTCCTGCCAGTCATGTTCGACATCTTGACTACCCCGCTGGATAATCCAGGCAAGTTTGCGACCGGCAAGCCGCTGAAGCCCATGATCACGCATGAAGAGGGCAACTACGTCCATTTCCCCAGGCTCGACGAAATCGAAATGTACCGCGAGAACTTCAAGCCGTTCTGGCTGACGGATTGCAGGGACCGAGTGAGTCGCGCGGGTCTGCTCGATGAAGCGCCTGCATGGTCGCTGGCCTCGGAACGGCTGTACTTGCAAAGTCACAAGAGCAATATCGAAGCGCTGCGGAAGAACCCATCCATCTCAGGCTATCACTGGTGGTTGTTGCAGCCGTGGTACGTCGGGTCGAACGGCCTTGTCGACTCGCATTTCCGCCCGCTCTCGATAACCTACGACGAAGTGCGCCGTTTCAACGGACCCGTCGTGCTGCTTCAGGAAGGACTGGAGCAAACGTATTCAGGCGGCGAAACGCTGGACACTCAGGTACTGCTCTCAAACTACTCGGGCGAGGCAATCGAGAGCGGCGTCGTGCGTGTTTCCGTCTCGTGCGAAGGCCGGAAGATCGCAGAAAACGAGTTGCCCGTCGCGGCATTCCCGAATGGGCACGTCGCAACCGTGGGCGCCGTACGCGCGGTGTTGCCGGAGCTTTCCGAGCCGGGACGGATAAAGGTTGAAGCTGTGCTTGAATCCGAATCCGTGCGACAGAACAACGATTGGACCGCGTGGCTGTTTCCCTCGGCCCCGCTCACCCCCCGCACGGATGTGGCCCTCTACGCCAGCCCGGATTTGACGAGTCCGTTAGCGCCCTTCGGGGCCGTCGCCATGCCCCAAGGCGACGCCCCTCTCCCCCGCGCCGTGTATGTTGCCCGGCAACCTAGCGAAGCGCTGGTACGTGCGGCGGAGACGGGCGCCTGCGTGGTTCTGCTCTCGCCCGTGGGCGTGTTTCCAACCGACTACACTTCGTACAAACCTGCGTGGTGGCTGGGGGTGTTCGAGGGCGATTCGAATGCAGGCACATACGTATACGACAATCCAATCACGCACGGGCTTACGCCGGACGGATGGTGCGATGCATCCTGGTTCCATCTGCTTCAGGGCGCTCAGACGTTTCTTCTCGACGATCTTCCCGCGCAACCCGAGGTGCTGATTCGAGCGCTGAATACGCACGGCGCGCCGCACCCATTCTCCCGCTACATCGACTTCGAATATGTCTGGCGGAACAAGGCGTTGTTGATGCAGGCCAAGGTGGGCGACGGTGCGCTCATCCTCAGCGGAATCAACTTCGATCTCGCGTTGCGCGAGGGCGGCCCCGAGGCTTCCTACCTTCTTGGGCGCCTCATCGAATATGCAAAGGGCTTCCCGCGGCCCGCCGCCGAATGGCCCGTCGCGTTTGTGCGTGATCGCGTGGCGAAATCGTCCTTCGCAAAGGGCCCGCTTGTTTCGGGTTTTCAACGGCTGGTCTCTCACAAGGGAGAGAAAGCCTCCGGCCAGACTTGCCGGGAGCGCAGCGGGGAAGTCTATCGCATCCGGCAAGAGGAGCCCATGCACCGCATCGTGTGGGAGACGGATACGGTTCCCAAAGCGCCTTACGTGACCTTCGTCTTCGCAGGCGGATTCCCTTTCCTCGCGCAACCGTCGTCGCCTCCCGGCTTCACGCTCACCGTCAATGGCCGGCGCGTTGTGGACTTCGACACCACACAGACTCAGGCTCAGTGGGTTGGCGTGGATGGTCGCGCGACTCTCCTTTATGTGCCGGGCCATGTGCAGCCTTCG
>JBHEKO010000403.1:0-7708 GCA_041859475.1 Candidatus Hydrogenedentales bacterium | reverse complement strand
CAGGCTGGAAGCCCGCACCACAAGATGACCCGCAAGACGGTTCGCGCATTGCTCGGAGTTGTGCCTGGATACGGTTGCTTTCTGAAACTGGGGATGACTGAGCCATTCTCTCAACGTCCTTGCACTGGGTAATTCGTGTTTGTAGTCTGTAGCTCTTCCACGCAATCGCGCGAAAAGATGGGGGATCTGTATGCAGTCTGATATGGACCGAAGACAATTCCTGGAACGATTCGCGGCGGCATCCGCCGTCCCTGGCGTACTGGGGTTATGCAGCGAGGGTGCGGCGGCAGGAGGAGACCCAAATCAGCCGTCTGCCTCGGAGACTCCGGCGCCTCCCCCAGTGGGACTCTACGAGACCGGGCGCGCGCCTTGGAAGTACTATTCGGAGCATTATCCCAAGGGTACCAAGCTGGCCATGCTCCTCATCGACTCGTCGCACATGTACGGCGACGGAGGCGCGGTCGTGCCATCCTTCGCGTGGATGGCGGAAAAGGCGGGGTATGCGTTCGACACTTATTGGGCGGAGTTCGACGATCCCCGCTGGAACAAGTGGCCGTACTTCGGCTGCCGTGTTCTGGAGCAATTGCTCCTGGTCAATTCCTATTTCGACGTGCTTTGGTGCACGCTGGGCAGCCACGCCAAGGCGATGCTCGAACCGGTCAGTTCGCTCGCGGAGACGCTGCATTTCGACAACTACCTGGATCTCTATGCGGCGCTGATGAAACGGTGGGGCATTGAATCGGCGGAGGCCCTCTATATCCCCTACCAACATGCGTATGACCAGCCGCTGTCGAAAAACAAGGAGTCTATCCCCTACGCGAAGACGGCCTATGGCGTGATGGGCGAGCTCTTCGACTGGGAAAAGGCCGGCGAGAAGGAGTTTCCCGTCTGGTACGGCAGCGCGACGTACCCCTCGCGCCAACGCGAGATCTGGAACGATCCGGCTGGTAAATCGCCGGGATTCTTCGGGCGCTTCAACTTCTACCTCTGGCCCGATGTCTACTTCTCGCGCAAGCTCGCGTTCACCGACCGCACCCCGCTTGCGGACCTCGTTGCGCGCTTTCGACTGACGCAGGTCGACCTGTTGCATACCAAATCCGCCGGAACGCTCCCGACAGTGACGATGAACGTGGTCGATCAAACGTCCGAAAGCGACCGCGCGTGGGACCTCACCTATCGGGTGTTCCGACGTTGGGAGAGCGAGGCCAAGGGCATTGCATACGGAATCCATCAGGGCCATTCGTTCGACGCGAATTACGTGGGCTGGCTCATTCGCAACCGCTGCTTCGCGGTGTACGATCCCTATTGGGTCGAATACATGCCGAAAGCGGCGGCGCTGGCTAAGAAACTGGGCAACCGCCACATGCTCAGCGCCGGCGACGAGTGGGACCACTTCCTCTGGCCGTATTGCATCCTGAACGGTGTCGGCAGGCTCGACATGCCAGCAACCGCCCGTATCCCAAGCATCAAACGGGCCATGCGTTTCACGTTCTCCAGCCCCGAATCCACGCCATGGGATTGCGAGATTTCAGACGATGAACTGCATCGCAATATGGAACAGAACAAGATCGCGGTATGCTACACCTTCGGCACGAACGAGCTTGGCTATAGCGAAAGCCTGCCCGCGCTCTTCGACCACGTCCGCGCCATGCGCCTCAAGATCGGACTCGGCTATTACCTGCCGCACATCGAGTACTGCCCCGAGTGGTATCACAAGCTCTTCACGAAGCACTTGGCGGCGCACATCGAGCCCATGATGCACTACTGGGGCGTTAGCGCCCTGTTCCCGAACGACAGCATCATGCACGAATTCACCCTCGACGATTTCCGACTTGAAATGGAAACGGCTCGCTCGGAGTGGATTCGGCGCTTGGGACCGGAATACCTTCCCGTCGGCTACTTGGGCGGGCAGTTGGAGTACATGACCTTCGGCTCGGAATGGGATGGGGGCGGCTATGCCAACCCAACCACATGGGCCGTCAAGCGAACGGGGGCGACCGTCGACTGGATGGACTTCATTGACCGCGAAGGCTACCAGCAATACCTCCTGAAGCGAGAGGATATCCGCCAGTCCAAGATCCAGGCTGTCAAGGAATTAGGGTACCGCTATTACATGGGCGAGCGGCGCAACGCATTCCATGGCGACTTTGTTCACGTGGGCGTTCAAGGCTTTCATGCCACCCAAGGTGAAGCAGAGAGCAAACCCTGGAAGAAAACCGCGGGCTTCTTTGCCGTCAAACACGACCTCGGGCTCACGTATTGCCCAGGGTATCAGGCATTCGCCGCGGTCAATCAAGCACGTTTGAGCGGTGCGTATCATTGGGTGAAGCAACTGGAGACGCTGAAGTGGTTTTCGGAAGGCGGGAAGGACGGCCGCTTCTTTCTGGTCAAGCCCAACGAACTCGTCCGTTACCTGCGCTTGCTCAAGTCGCAAGACAAGTTCGACGACTGCTACGAGTACTACATGCCCCGTATCGGGCGCGACACCTTCGTCAATCCCGAGGGGGCTCCGTTTCAGACGTAAGCCACTGCATGTGAGGGGATTAAAAAAAGCCACCCGGCGATTTGCATCGCCGGGTGGCTCGAACTTACGCGATACGACTAGCGACCGCGGTATCCACCGCGTCCGCCGCCACCGCCGCCGCCGCCTTCGGTCTTCGGGCGGGCTTCGTTGACGCTCAACGAACGGCCGTCTTGCTGCTTGCCGTTGAGGCCATTGATGGCAGCCTGAGCTTCGGCCGAGTTCGACATCTCAACGAAACCGAATCCTTTGGACTGGTTCGTGAACTTGTCGAAAATCACGCGAGCGGAGTCAACACGTCCGTACGCCTCAAAGCACTGCCTGAGGTCGTCTTCCGTGGTCGTGTACGACAGATTGCCTACGTAAATGTTCATCATGCGATCCTTTTCATTTTCATCACCAAGATATCAACGGAGTCACGACTACTGTGGTGGAGGATTGACCAAGGATGCGCATTGAGGTAGGTTTCACGTCAAGCAGGACTTTGATAACAATCGACACCAAGAGCCTAGAACACCAGGCACCACAAGGTACCCCTTCGAAACATGTTATATCATACTTCACTTGCGGGAACAAGGTATTTCTCACCTTGGGCATGTTCCATATTGGGGCGCTCACGCGCCCAGCTCGCAACCGACCGTTCAACCCCCTCCCCCGTAAGCGGGCTAGACATCGATTTGCATACGGTCGTACATGCGCTTCAGGGCCCAGACTTCCTTCACAAACTCGTCGGCCAATTCGGAATCGGCGGCGGAAAGCGCGCGGCACAACTCGAAGGCGCGGGGAAAGTCGTTGAGTTCCATATCGGCGTATGCGGAAAGCATAAGCGCCTCAATGTGCCGCGGGTGTTCGGCGATCACCGACCTGAGCAGCGCACTGGCGCGGGCCGCTTCGCCCCGGTTGTACGAACGTACCGCCGCTCGAAACGCCTTGGGTTCGCCCAGGGAGCGCAACTCTTCAATCACGTACCGCGCCACATACACACCGGGGGGCGCGAGCAGGAACAGCATAAGCAACGGTTGTTTGATGTATTCGCTCAACAACGTCACGGGCGCATAGAGCAACAAACTGACGACTACTCCCTTCATCAGAATGGCGCGCATCGGCCGTAGCCGGTACCACGTGTGACTCGTTTGCAGCGGGAATGAGGTGAAGTCGCGGATTCGCGTCGAAAGCTCCGTAAGGCGGTTCATCAGCGGCTCGAGGTTGCCGTCGAGCCGGCCGTCTCGCCAGAACTCGATGTGCTGCGGACGTGGTTCTGAGTTGACCCACAACAACGTCGCCGGCCTGCGCCGTCCCCACGTGGCCAGCCAGAACGCCCCCACAAACGTGAAGAAAAGCGCGGGCGCGCCCAGCGCACTCAGCGTCCATGGCAACACGTCGACGGGCAGCACGTGCAATGCCGTGTCCATTACCCCAAGCAAGACGGCCACAAGCAACAGGAAAAAGACCGCACGAACCAGCCGGCGGCTGTCCCGCCGCATGGTCTCGCTGATTGAAACCCACTCGATGGGAATGAATACCGTTGCGCTCCCGGCCCATCCGGACTGGTGGTAGACGAGTACGGTGCCGCGAATTTCAAGGGTAGCCTCGCCGAGACTTCCCACAGGGCGAATGGTGGATTTGAGTGGACTTGTGTCGTTCATGAATTGCGGCGCCTGACCGTGCGTGGAACAAGTGAGCAGAGTATACGTGCTTCCTCGCGCGGAAGTCCAAGGTGGTCTGTTCCCTTCGTTTCCCCACTCCCAAATTGAAACGCAACCCTCAATGCGATACGCTCCACCCATGATGAGCGGAAGCAAGAGTTACGAGACCTTCGGGCAGGCTCCGGAATTGGAAGGCGCAACCTGCTGGTTCAATACGGAAGGGCCCCTCCGGCTCTCCGATCTCCGAGGAAAGATCGTTCTCCTCAATTTCTGGACATCCTGCTCCGTCAACTGCATCCATGTGCTGGCGGATTTGGAAGGCCTCGAACGCAAGTATTCCGACTGCCTTGTTGTCATCGGCATCCACTCGCCTAAGTATCCCAACGAGAAGAACTCCGAGAACTTGAACCGCGCCATCCAGCGCTACGGAATTCGCCATCCCGTGGCGAATGACGAAGACCTCGTCATCTGGCGCACGTGTGCGGCCCGCGCATGGCCGACTCTGTGCCTCATCGATCCCGATGGCGAAGTCGTTGCCGCATACTCGGGCGAAGGACATCTCGACGAGGTGGAACGATGGATCGCGGAGCTGGTCGACCTGCATCGACCGGTGGGCGGCTTGGATAAGACTCCGTTTCCTCTCGCACAGGATCTACCCGTCCAGTCCCACGAATCCTTGTCCTTTCCCGGAAAAGTCTGCATCGACCCGGTCGGCGAACGCCTGTTCGTGGCCGACTCGAGCCACCATCGCATGCTCGTCTGCGCGCTGGATGGAAAGGTCCTCGACGTTATCGGCTCGGGCCGCCCCGGACTGGCAGACGGTGACTTCGAGCATGCCTGCTTCCTTCGCCCCCAAGGCATGGCCTTCGCCAACGACCGGCTCTATGTTGCCGATACGGGCAACCATGCCATACGCGAATGCGATCTGGCCAAGCGCCACGTGTTCAAGTTCGCGGGCGGCGGGAAACGGGGCACCTACAGCACAATGCGAGGCGGCTCGGACACCCTCCTCAGTTCGCCATGGGACCTTGAAATCGTGGACGGCATGCTGTTCATCGCGATGGCCGGTTCGCATCAAATCTGGCGGGGCGCCCTCGAAACGCGCAATCTCCGTTTGTTTGCGGGGTCGGGTGTCGAAGGGCTTTCCGATGGGCCCGGACCATCGGCCCATCTTGCGCAACCAAGCGGAATCTCGCACGGCGAAAATTTCATCTACTTTGCGGATAGCGAGGTAGGCGCGGTGCGCCGCGCAAACCTGCTTTCGTCCGGTCACGTTGAAACGCTGGTGGGGCGTGGCCCATTCGAGTTCGGCGATGAAGTCGGGACGCTGACGGCCTCGCGTCTGCAACATCCGCTGGGCGTCCAATGGTTTGAAGACCGGCTGTATGTCGCGGACACCTACAACCACCGAGTCAAGGTGTTGTTTCCCCGGGAAAGGTCCGTATCCAACGTCGCCGGTTCGGGCCGGCCCGGATGCGGGAAAGGCATGGGAGGCGCGCTCTACGAACCGGGCGGCATCGCCGCGCACAAGGGAATACTCTACATCGCCGACACGAACAACCATCGTGTCGCGGTTATGAATCTTGAGTCGGGAGAGCTATCCACATTGCCGATCCGATTTTAAGTTCGTTTTCAACGCACACTTTGGGAGATGTCGATCTATGGTCACGCTGTTGGTGGTGTCTCATCTGTTCCTGGCCGTTCCCGCGCTCGACGTCGAAAGCAAAATGCGAGACGCTTGGACCGAACAAGCTTTCGGTATCGGCCAAGAAAAGCACGAATTCACGCCGCCATTTTCGTTCGCATACGACGGCAAGCCCTCTGGGCAACTCCTGCCCGCGTGGGGCGCAACCTACGCCGACGGCCCGGAATCCGACGCGTCGAAAACGACGATCGTGACGTGGCGGGACCCGGCCTCGGGACTCGAGGTGCGCGCGGAGGTGACGCGCTTCAAGGATCTGCAGTCGCCCGCCGTGGAATGGGTGCTCTACTTCAAGAACACAGGAACTGCCGACACGCCGATTCTCCAGGACATTCGGTCGCTTGACGGCGGATTCGCCTTGGAGCGGGGTGGACAGGGTCGAATTCACTACGCCAATGGCAGCGAGTGCCGCCTCGACGATTTCGCACCTCATGTAACGTCGCTCGGCCCCAATCGGGACGATCCCCAAGGCGGATGGGTAGGCGAGGGCAATCCTCTCCATTTGGAATCCAAACAAGGCCGTTCCTCCTGCGGGACGCTGCCGTTCTTCAATGCAGACATGATGGACCACGGCGTAGTCTGCGCGGTGGGTTGGACCGGCGATTGGACCGCGGACTTCTACCGGACCGACGCGGAATTGCGGATGCGCGCGGGTATGCGCCGCACGAACTTCAAACTGCTGCCCGGCGAGGAAGTCCGTTCGCCGCGTATGATGCTTCTGTTCTGGCAAGGCGAACGATTGCGCGGCAACAACCTGCTGCGGCAATTTATCCTGACCCATCACACGCCGCAGGTAAACGGCAAGCCCGCGCAAGCCCCTATCTGCAATGCGACCTGGGGCGGCAACTTCGCGGACAAGCATATTGCGCACGGCCAATGGTGGAAGGACCAGGGGCTCCCCCTCGAATTCCTGTGGGTAGACGCGGGGTGGTATGGCCAGGACGAGGCGAAAGAAGGGGCCAACGTATTTAACAGCAATTGGGGCGCGTATACGGGCGATTGGCACGCGAATCCCGGCTATTTTCCCAATGGACTCGCGCCCGTAGGCAAGGCTCTCAACGAGATGGGTATCGGGTTTCTGCTGTGGCTTGAGGTAGAACGCGTCGTCGCCGGGACTCCGTGGACCAAAGAACATCCGGAATGGATGATGGGTCCAAACGGCGGCAACTATCTGTTCAATCTCGGCATCCCCGAGGCGCGGCAGATGCTCACGGACTTCCTGTCTACGCTGATCGAAGAAGGACACATCGGTTGTTACCGGCAGGATTTCAACATGGACCCGCGCCCCTTCTGGGAAGCGGCTGATGCGCCCGACCGCGTGGGGATCAGCGAGATCCGGCACATCACGGGAATGTACGCGTTTTGGGACGAGCTGCGCGCGCGGCATCCGGGCCTGCTTATCGACAATTGTTCGAGCGGCGGACGGCGCATCGATCTTGAGACCATCTCGCGCAGCATCCCGCTGTGGCGCAGCGACGTACAGTGCTGGCAGGACTTCGGTATCACCGCTATGCAGGGACAGACACAGGGATTGGGGTTGTGGGTGCCGTTGAGCACGGGCTGCTGCGACCGTCCCGACACCTATGTGTTTCGCAGCGCGCTGGGACCGGGAATCGTGCTGACCATGGTCGAATTCGAGCGCGACGTGAACAAGCATTTCCCCGTCGATTGGCTGAAGGATCGTATGGCGGAACTCACCGCGGTGCGCAAATACTTCCTGGGTGACTTCTATCCCCTGCTCACCTTCTCGCTGACCGACGACGTGTGGTCGGCCTGGCAGTTCGACCGTAGCGACTTAGGCGAGGGGATGGTGCTGGCGCTTCGCCGGCCGCAAAGTCC
>JBHEKO010000351.1:0-3154 GCA_041859475.1 Candidatus Hydrogenedentales bacterium | reverse complement strand
TCGAGCCCGCCGATGGCATACCCGTTCTTCCACGCGACGATTTCGACGGGACCTATACCTACGTCGGCAAAGGTGAAGCGGCCCGACGTATCGGCGTCCGCCTTGCGCGGCACCCTGTCTTGATTGAGCCAGACGATTGCTCCCGAGATCGATTGGCCCGCCTCGTCCTTGACCGTGCCTGTGATGTCGAACGCGCCCGCTGTCGCCCCCAACCACAAGACCAAGAGCACAGCCGACACACGCGTGAATCCCCGTCGCATACGCTATTCCTTTGCCGTTGCATTGCGGAATGCGAACGCAGGTGGGAGACCAACAGTTTCAAGCACGACGGCGCCCGCTCCGTCGAGAAGATAGGTTGAAGCAGAAGCGGGAGCTTTGCCCTTGAGTATTCGGACCTGCTCCGGCGTTCCGGCATAGTCGCCATCGACAATAGCCGCCGCGATGATCTTGCCGGGACCCAATGCGCGGACAATGGAATCCAATCCGTCCACAACCAGAGCCGCTTCTTCCACGGAACAGTACACGAGCAGCGCGGGCTTGCCTTCCGGAGTTTGGGCAGTCGAGCCGGAGGGTGCGGCCTGGTTCCATGCGAGCTTGCTTCCCAACAGGCTCTTGCCGCGCATGGATTCCACCCCCTTCTTCGGGTCCGGAAGCGTAATGGCGCCGATATCCGACGCTTGACCTTGCGTCGCCGTAAACACCTCCGACCGGGCAAACTGCCCCTCGCCGGAACGGGCAACACAGACCGAGGATACAAGCGGGGGGACGGCATCCCATGAGAACTGCCCATCGGCGCGGGTGACCGTCCGCCACAGGGGGAGCAGCTCACTGTCCGCATCGCCCTGGAAAATCGCTCCTACCACCACGCCTTGCAGGCCTTTTCCTTTGCCGTTGACGACCTTGCCTGTCGCACGCGCCCAGGATAGCAACTGGACGGCCGCCTCGTTCTCGGTCTTCATATCCATCGCAAAGAGCGCGCCTCGTGGTTCAGTCATGTGCTCGACCATACCGACCAATCTGTCGCCTGGCGGCGATGCTGCAATCTGCAATTCCGTCCGCCCGTCTGCGCCGGTTATATACCAACGATATTGCATGGGGCGGATCAGCCGGACCACCGCCCCGGATACGGGTGCGCCCGCCTCATCCAACACGCGCACGCTGAACGCAGGAAGCCGGGTCATCCAAAATGTGGGCAACTCCAACGTGTCGCCCTGTTTCGCCTGGACGTTCAGGATAGGGCGGTCGGGCCGCCGGTAGCCGGACGCGGCATCGACCGAAATAACGTTCTCTCCCTGGGATCCCGTGAATTCGTACATTCCGGACTTGCCCGTCGTCGCGACGGCAGACGGGTTCCCGTAGACCGTGAGGCTGAGCCGCGCACCCTCAATAGGGGCGCCGGTAATGGCGTCTTGAACCGAGCCGCGGAGCAGTGCGGAACCCGCCACTCGCACCGAAACGCTCTGCACACTTTCCGCGCCGGTAACCGTCACGCGTTGCCATCCCGGACTGCGCAATTCGGCCCCCGAAGCCTGGTATGCGTAGATGCCCGGCATTAACCGAAGATGAAATTCTCCGGTCGAGTCGGTCACGGCAACGGCGGTGTCGTGCGGCGCGACCGCGCTGCGAAACAACACGGCAGTGTTGGCGACCGCGGAGGAACTGTCCCACGTCAGCACTGTCCCCTGGACCAGAATCCCCTCCATGAGCGTGACTTTCGCGTTGGCTGCGCCGACTGCAAGATCCTGCACCGCGGTTTGCGCATACGCGATGTGCGCGACTTTCAGGGCTACCTTCCCGTCCTTGGGAAGGTTGGGAACCGAAAACACGCCTGAATCGTCCGTGATGGGCTCGGCAAATCCCAACGCCGCCAGCTTCGCCAGGGGGATACCCGCTTTGTCGACGCCTTGCAGGAGAATCCTCGTTACATGAGCCCCCGAGACGGGCTTCCCGCGAGGATCGACCACTTTACCCGACACCGTTCCAGCGGGTTGGAGGACCAGCGAAAGACCGGTGATGTCGTCGGAACCCGCTACGGTCCGGCTGACACCGGACCAGCCGCGGCCTTCCGCGATGGCGAATATGCCGACTATGCCCGAAGGAACACCCTCGAAACGGAATTGTCCGTCGGGGGCTGCGGTGGCTTCGAGAAGCGCGCCTCCAAGACCCGATTCGGCAAACACCCGCACCCCGGCGAGTGCAGCCCCATCCGACGCGGATAGGTGGCCGGAGATGGACGCGGCACCCGTGAAGGCGGAATACGCAACAAGCGCGAACGATAGGAACGTCACCAAAAGCCTCCCTGCGAACACCGTCAATTCGTGTCCGCGGACACGATTGTATAGCTCGCTCCGATTGCGTGCAAAACAGACCAGCCGTCGGCCTCGGTCGATTGACTTTGCGGGAACGTGAAGTGAAAATGGGCCTTTGGGGCGATGCAGAAGCGAAGCAGATGCAGTCTTCGAGGAAGAGAGGAATTCGATGCGCGTTTTCTTGGTGACAGCGCTTGTTGTCGGAGCAAGTGTCGCCACGGCGATTGCCGGCGACCCTGCGCCGTGGCCGGTTCAGCGCGACACGGGATATCGGGGGATCTGGTACTACAATCAAGAGACCAAGAACGAATACGTCTACAAATACAGCGGCGGACTCGGAACGTATTGCGTCGACCATATTCCGTTGGCCGTATATGCACCGGAGGTGAACAAGACTTTTTTTGTCTACGGCGGCAGCCCCGCGGACAAAAACACGCTGCTGGAGATGGTCTCTTACTACGACCACGCGACAGACGAGTTCCCCCGCCCCGTGATTCTCATGGACAAGGAAACCACGGACGCCCACGACAATCCGGTGATCTCGCTCGACAAGGACGGGCGCATTTGGGTATTCGCGAGCGCTCACGGAACGTCGCGGCCCGCGTATATCTTCCGCAGCGTGAAGCCGTATGACATTGGCGAATGGGAGATGACGCTGAAGACCAACTTCTCGTATCCGCAGCCTTGGTACCTTGAAGGCAAAGGGTTTCTATTCCTGCACACGCGCTACGCGCCGGGGCGCGGCCTCAACTGGCAAACGAGCGAAGACGGCCTGACGTGGTCGGAACCGAAACAGCTTGCGTATATCGAAGAGGGCGATTACCAGATTAGCTGGCCCCACGAAG
>JBHEKO010000320.1:0-8756 GCA_041859475.1 Candidatus Hydrogenedentales bacterium | reverse complement strand
TCATTCGCTGGGCAAAATCATGTACTCACCCCATCTACGGCAAGAGGTGAGTCCGTTCGCGACGGATGGCAAGTATACCCGGTTGTCGAAACGCCCCGCAAACTACCTGGCAAGGCAGGAAGGTGAGGGAGTGGGGTAAGGCGGGGGTCGGCGAAAGCGCCTGTTGGATCCTCGCACGCGGGGCACGGTCTCTCAGGAGGTTTCGGCGAAACGGGTCTGCCCTGGTTATCCCTGGACGTTTCGGCGAAACGTCCCTACCTAGGTTATGCCCGAACGTTTCGGCGAAACGTCCCTACCTTGCGCGATGTCCTTGAGGCATTTGAAGATACTGATTGAATTCACCCTCGCTCAGCGAATAAAATCACGTGTTTTGAGCTAACAATGGCTTTGCAGCGTACGGGCGCCGGCGGCGTTCGTACGGGACCAAAACCGCGGAGAGGTGGCCGAGTGGTTGATGGCGCACGCTTGGAAAGCGTGTGTACTCTTAACGGGGTACCGCGGGTTCAAATCCTGCCCTCTCCGCCATTTTATTTCTCGACACCGTGGAGCCAACGCAGCCGATGATGGGTGGCGCTCCACATATCCTCATCATACGTTTGAGCGCCATCTGCGACGTGGTGCGGGTGTTGCCCGCCCTGCAGCTCATCCGGGAAGCGTATCCCTATGCCCAAATCGACTGGGCGGTCGAGCGCAAGTCGTCCGCGATACTGGAAGGGCACCCCACCCTGGATTCGCTTGTTGTGTTCGACAGGCCGAGCGCCAAGGCGCAGGCGGCGCGTGAGTTCTATGCGTTTTGCCGGAAGGTGCGGCTTTCGCGCTACGACATCGTCTTGGATTTCCACGGCATTCTGAAGAGCGGCATTGTGGCGCGCTTTTCGGGGGCCCGGCAGCGGTTTGGGTTTGCGCGTCCTCGGAGCCAGGAATGCAGCAGCCTGCTGACGAATCACAAGGTCCGGCTTCCCGATCATCCAATCAATCGCGCCGAAGAGAACCTGCTGTTGTGCTCGGCGCTGGTTCCCAACACGGAATGGCCGAGTGTTTCGATTCATGTGCCTGTCGACGTGCGCGACACGGTCGACGAGTTTTTCGACCATTCGTTTGACGGCAACAAGCGTGTCATCGCGATGCACGTTCCGGTTGATCGCCCGGAGAAGCAGTGGCCTTTCGAGTACTTTGCCGATCTGTCGGATTTGCTCATTGCGGACGGACGTTTTGACGTGCTGCTGACGTGGGGTCCCGGGCAGTTTGAGGCGATCGAGCAGGTGCTCACGCGCTCGAGACGGAGGCCCACCGTGGCTCCGGAGACCGCCGACCTCAAGCACTACGCGTGGATCGCGCGCCGGGCATCGCTTTATTTCGGCGGGGATACCGGCCCGATGCATATTGCGGCGGCCATGGGAACGCCAGTCGTGGCCGTGTTCGGTGGAACCGATCCGGTGCGGCACGCGCCGTTCCGGATGGCAAGCACCGTGCTCTTCGAGGGCGATAAGCCTGGGGCGCCAACCGACAGCCAGGCGTTGCTTCGCGCCGTTACGCCACAGATGGCCTACGAGGCGTGTGTGAAGCAGGGCCTTGCGGACGCGAAGTCTCGACGATTGGATTAGTGGTTCATTTCACACCGGAATTGGGAGTCACGAAGTCCTGTGGTTGGGCTAAGAGCCGGCTGGAAGCCAGCGGTACAGAACACACGATTAACCGATACGCTTGCACATTTGTGTGAGTAGTGTGGCCTGGTCAGCGCCCGGTCTCTGTGCCGGGCGGCATTGATTCGCTGCGCGCGCGAAGACGCCCGCCACAGAGGGCGGGGAATGCGGACAGCCCGAAGACGCCCGCCACAGAGGGCGGGCGCTACATAATTCGTCAGATTCAGACTGAACCTTGGTTCTGAAACAACTCTGGAGGAAGCCGTGGAGCAGGCTATCGAATTTGCCAGGAGCAACGGCGAGCGGTATCTCGAGGAGTATAAGGCGCTGCTGCGTATCCCGAGCGTTTCGACGCTACCCGAACATTGGGGAGACGTGGAGCGCACAGCGCGGTGGCTGGCGGCGGAACTGCAGCGCGTCGGTATTCCGCATATCGAGATTCTCCCGACGGCGGGTCACCCCGCGATCTTCGCCGAGCTAAAGGGTCCCGCGGGTTCGCCCACGGTGCTCGTCTACGGACATTACGATGTGCAGCCCGTCGATCCCGTCCACGAATGGGTATCGCCTCCCTTCGAGCCGGCAGTTCGCGGGGACTATTTGTTTGCGCGAGGAGCGTCCGACATGAAGGGCCAAATCTTCGCGCAGATTAAGGCGATGGAGGCCTTGCTCAAGCACGGTCCCGCTCCGTGCACGTTCAAGTACTTGATTGAAGGCGAAGAGGAAATCGGCTCGCCGAATCTGGCCTCGGTGGTTGACACACACATCGACAAGCTGCGCTGCGACTTCGTGCTCAATTGCGACGCGGGCATTCACAAGCCGGACGTTCCGGCAATCACGTATTCGTTGCGTGGCCTCGCGTATTTCGAGTTGGAGATTCGCGGTCCCGCGAAGGATTTGCATTCGGGCCTGTTTGGCGGGTCCGTGCACAACCCGGCCCAGGTGTTGTGCGACTTGATTGCGGGTATGCACGATGCCGACGGGCGGGTCACGCTGCCCGGTTTCTACGACACCGTGCGCGCGCTGGATGCCGAGGAGCGGGACGCGTTGGCGCGTCTTCCGTACTCCGATGACGAGTGGAAGGCGATGGTGGGCGTTCCGGCGCTTTGGGGTGAGAAGGGGTATACGACCATCGAGCGCGTGGGTGCGCGGCCCACGCTGGAAGTGAACGGCATGCTGAGCGGATTCACCGGCGAAGGCTCGAAGACGGTGCTGCCGGCAATGGCGATGGCAAAGATTTCGACGCGCCTGGTCGCCGATCAGGATGGCAAAGACGTCCACGCACAACTGTGCGAGTACCTTCGGAAGAACGCTCCGCCGACGGTTGTGTGGGAGGTGCGCGAGCTGACCCACGGCAAAGGCGCGATTATGGATCGCCGCTCGCCTTGGATGCAGAAGGCCATGGCGGCGCTCAAAGCCGTCTTCGGGAAGGAACCGATTTTCAAGCGCGAGGGCGGGAGCGTGCCCGTGGTGAGTTTGCTGCAAGAGAAGTTGGGCGCGGATTCCGTCATGCTGGGGTTCGCGTTGCCGGACGACGGGATTCACGGCCCGAACGAGCGGCAACATCTGCCGACGTTCTATCGCGGCATCGAAGCATACATCCGGTTCATGAGTTCGCTCGGAACGGCGGAGTGAAACGCAGCAACCCAAGACGCCCGGCTCAGAGACCGGGCGCTACAAGAAGTTAATCGAAGACAGACGCGCGCTACGCCCTCGGCGAGACGAATGTAATCCGGCAGTCGAGGCCTTTGCCGTCCTGGGCGGGTTTGATGTGATCGAGCTTGTCGAGGAGGATGATGTAGTCGTTGGCGTAGAGGCGGTGCAGCACTTCGACCAGCTCTTGCAGATTCACGCCGCTGAGCTTTAGTTCGACGGCGGCGACTTTGCTGTCGGTGGGCGACGCGGCTCCCCGTTTGCTTTGAATGTCGGCGCGCGAACCGAGAGACAGCGCCTTGACGACACCGTCGATATGCGTCCACAGATCGAAAGCGCCTTGCCGGACGATGCTGTCTTTGGCCGCCTTGACCTTCTGTTGCGCGGTTTCGATTTCCGCGTTCCAGAGCTGGGCCTGTTGAAGATTGACCTTTGCGTTTCGCAAGGTGACGGCCGACTTCCTGTACTTTTCCAACGGGCCTTGGCCAAGCGCATATGCGGCAATTAGCAGCAGTGCGACTCCGCCCACGCCCAGGAATACTTTCTCTCGCTGTTGCAGCTTCGCCATGCGTTACCTCGTTACAAACTCGCGCTGAAGGTAAATTTCGTCTTGCCCGCAATCTGCGAGCGGACCGGTTCGTCTTCTACATGCAGAACGGTGGACTGCTTCAAGGTCTCGAAGACTTGATTGAAGGCCTGCGTGTCCACGACTTCGCCGGATACCGTAGCGAGTTGCTTCTGGCCCCGGCTGGTCTGCACTTTCACGTCGGTGATCAGGACTTTATCGCTCGGGAGTTTTTCGCTTAGTTCCTTCAGGATGTCGAGCAGGGGAGGACGCGACAGCATGTCGAGCGAGATCTGCGAACCGGCTTCCGCGGAGGCCTCGTACTCGAGCCGGAACATATCCGTGCTTTGTACGCCGCCAATGTCATTGGCAAGGCGGCCGGCCTTTACGCCCTCGGATTCGGGAAAGGTCTTCGCGTACAGATTCCAAATCTGCTCGCCAATCCGGTCGACTTCGGCCATGTTCTTCCGATAGTCGACGATGCAGTAGCCGATGTATCCCGCCAAGACCACGAGGAGAAGCGCGGCGGAAAAAGCCGCGTGCAGAATCATGCCGCGCATGCCGCCGGGCGGGGCCAGCTCGTCTTTGCGGAATTCGAAGGCAACGCCGCCGCCGCCAGCGGAATAGGCTACGCCGATACAGGGCAACCAAGAGCACGTATTCTGTGCAGGGAGGCGGTCGACGCCTTTGATGGTATCGCGCAGATCTTCGAAGGTAACCGGAATCCGAATGGTTTCGCAGAAGGCTTCGCGATCGGCGGGATCGGGCGAAATGCCTGTGACCGCAAGTTCGGCGAGCGATGGGTCGCCCTTCCACGTCGCCAGGAAAGCGCGAATGCAGTTCTGGACCTCTCGTGCCGCGGCGCCGGGATCCTGCTGGAACTTATCGACTGCGAAGTTCAACTGGCGGAAATAGGCCAGCGACTTGTTGTACGTAACGATGAAGACCGCGCCCGTATCCAGGAGATGCAATTGGGCGTGAAGACCCGACGTTTTCTTGTGCCCCGCGAGCCAGAGCGACGTAAGTCCGGCGACGTCGAGATTAATGCTGTCGATTTCAACACCGGCGGCGTCGACGATAGCGATGTGTTCTTCGAGCAATGCCCGGCGCACGCCGACGGCAAGCACGTCGGTCTTGCCTTCCGCCTCGCGGATAATGCCGTAGTCCACGATGAGGTCGTCTATGGGAAACGCGAGAAAGGGTTCGAGTTCGAATGGGACCGCCGAGGCGACGCGCGCGTGGCCGCGGAACGGAATCGTGATCGTGCGGGTCACGGCGCTTTGACAGCCTTCGCTTAATACATACAGCGCCGGTTTTGACTTTACAGCGGCGACTGCTTCGCGCAATGCCTGGGCCATGGCTTCCAAGCGCTGCGGCTCTTCGGCATAGACCGCCCTGGCCGTGTGCGCCTCCAGGAGCACGGGGCGCGCTCCGCCGGTCTTGACGACTACGACGCGAACGGCATCGGCATCAAGCTCAATGCATCCGATCTTTGCTGACAACTTCACCGGACTTCTCTCCAATCCAAGATACGGAACCCGTCTGGGCCACCCTGAATGTCTCGACGAACATAGGCTTCGATTCGAACCCTGCTGCGGCCCGCCATTCCGTTGCCTTGTATGCGGAAGGCGCTACTGGCTATCACAAAGGGCCGCGGTTGCTGCTCGCCCTCTTCGGCGCGGGGTTGTTGGATGCCTCGCGACTCGAGGTCGGTCATGTTCATGAAGGGCGCCGTTTCGCGCTCCTCGACGATGATGTCCGCGAGACCGGGTTGCCCGATGGCCTCTCCAACCGCGACCAGCAATTCCCGCTGAGCCGTATTCACGTTGACGCGCCCGCTACGATGGCCGTAGACGGTCAGCAGTTCGCTGAGCGGCAATTGCTCAAGCGTGCCGTCGCCAAAGTAGAGTTCGGGGGTCACGCCGCGAATGAGCAGCAGCTCCTCCACGGACGTCATCGGCCCATTCTTGGCACGGTAGGGCACGGGCATTTGCTGATAGTACTCCGATTCGGCTCCCATGGGGAGGGGATCGTCGTCGTCGTCCAGCCAATCGAGAATGGCATCGACCACGCTCGGATCGCCTTGGCGCGCCTCAATCAGCCGCCGCAGAATTTCCACGGCGTTTTCGCGCGGCTCCTGCGCGCGGGTATTGAAGAGGGCGTTCAGGTTGAGCTTGCCGAACTCGTCTTCGATCGAGCATTGCATCACGGCTTCGTTGATCTGCTGGAACGGAGTGCCTATCGCCCAAACCTCGTCGAGGCTGTCGTACATTTGCGGACCCTGCGCGGTAGACTCGCTGCTTTCGCCATCCTTCGAAGTCTGCTCCCCCGTGACGCCAAGCACAAGGTCTTGAACGAGCAACGACATGCCGGTGGCAACGGCGGACTTTGCCGCGATCAGCGCATCGTAGTCGTTGACGTTGGCGGTTACCTGAGACGCCTCGACTTGGGTTTCGTACGTGAACTCAACGACCAGCGCCATGAGTATCGCGACGAAAAGAAGCGTCAGCAAGAGGGCGACGCCTTCCTGTCCTTTCCTTCTCGATGCGCTCTGGTTCATTGGTTCGCGTTCCTTGCGCCGTTCCGCGCACGTTCCATGTCGCGCGGAGTCACGGGGTCTCCGACGCCGTAGTCGCGTCCGGGATCGTAATTGGGGTCGCCGGGCTTGGGTATACCCTGTTCGTCGAGTTCCGATTGCTGTTCGAACGTTTCGATGCTTCCGCTGTCCTGGGTGCGGCCCAACCCGATTGGCAACGGCACGACCACTTCGAACTCGGGTTCGTCGACAACGCTGTAGCGTTCCTTCGCTTCATCGGCGAGTTGGGCCTCGGTGCGCGCGAAATTGACGCGGATGCGAATGCACCACGGCATGACTCCCAGTTCCGCCGAGTCCCACTCGGGACGCCATTCGGTTCCGTCGTAGTAGGAGAAATCGATTGTGCGAATGGGAACCGACCAAGACGGCGCCTTTTCCAGGGGACCAGTGTCCTCTTCTTCGAGGGCTTCAGTGTCGGTAACAATGCTCCCTGTCGTGTCGTCAAGCTCGACGACATTGCTGGCGACGAGAGGGGTCTCAACGGCTTGCAGTTTCTTCTGGGAAAGGTCCGCGACGCTGAAGAGATTGACGTTCATCTCGCCGCTGTCCGCGCCAAGCACGTCGTACCGGACCTCTTTCAAATCGCCCGGCAATCCCGTGCCGCCCACAAGGGGCGCGATCGATACAAACCGCAAGGAATCCGCGGGACCGTCGGGGCTTTCCGCATCCACACCGACAAGGCGATAGAGGGGATCTCGCTGATCGCGGTCCGTGTGGATTGCGGAGAGATTCATCCGAAAGCTGCGTTCGAGAAATTGGCGCAGGCGCATTTCTTCCGCACTGACGCGCGACGCGGACATGCTCGTCGTGACGCCCGCAAAGCTCGCATAAATTGCGGCGACGAGGATCACGAGAATCGATGTTGCGATGAGGACTTCTATCAGGGTGAAGCCGCGCGATTTCATTCCTGGCCTCCCCGCCGCCGCCCAGAGCCGCCCGATTCAATCTGCTGGCGAATGTTCGCGGGGATTTGGCTCATGTTGGGCAATTTACCGCCGTTCTGGCGTATCAACTCCTGAACCTGCTCTTGGGTCATGCCTCCGGGAAGACCGCCGCTCTGCCCGCCTCCGAGTTGCTGAATCTGTTCTTCCGTGAGCGCGCCCTGCTCCTGCAATCCTTGAAGCAGCGTCTGCGAATCGCGCGTCATCAAGTAAATCCTGCGCTCGCGAGTCTCCGTGGGGCCTTCGACGCGTACGAGCACGTCGTACAATCCGGGAAACCCTTCGCCCGCAAGCTGTGCTTCGAACGAATAGGAGAACCCGGGGTAGCGCCGTCCGAACTCTTGCTTGTCCGTCAATTGCGCCGCGGCGACGGAAAGCTCCGCCAAACCGACGGCGTCGGACATGAGGTTGCGCATCTGGACTTCCTGGCGCAGCGTGTCTTGCGCGCGCAGGGAGCCGTAGTGCGTTTCCAACAGCACGAAGATGGCCGTTCCCAATACGGCGAGGGCAATCATCACCTCTACCAGCGTGAACCCAGCCTTGGCGGCACGGGAGGAGGCAGAACGCATTTGCTCATGCCGGACGGTTGGAGCGCTCATACCGGTTGCTCCTTACCTCTGCGCAAATGCGAATTGCCCGTGATCGGATCCCACGTTACGGTGACGTACTCGTCGGAGGGATCTTTGAGGATGAAGACGATGAACTCGCTTATCCCGACGGGGCTGACCTCAATTTCAACGCGCCCCTCGGTGTATTCCGTGTTGCCGACACGTATCGATTCGATTGTGATTTCCGGCGGGAGCAGCGTCCGTTCCAGAAGTGTCTTCGTCACCTCTTCCCGATCTTCTTCTTCGTCGTCCTTCAGCGAGAAGTCCTTGTCGAACAGCGGCCCGATATCGGAGAGGATGGAGTCTTGGTTTACATTGCGCGCGCGCGCTTCCAACGAGCGCATGAAGGAGCGGTCAAACTGCTCTTTCACCTGCATCGCGTAGTCCGTCATCTCTTCTTCGCCGCCCAAGGCGATCAAGTCCTGCACGGTGGGATTCTCGGGGATAGCTTGTTCGTTGCTTCTCGCGCTGGTGTCGTCGAACATCTTGTTCGTCTGCTCGCGCCAGCGAAGCGTGAAGTACTGCCTGTTCGGCAAATCGATGACGACGGTAGCACTCTCCTGCTCAAGCGCCGTGTAGGCCGTCACGCTGCGGCCATATCCGGCGAGGTGCCGGGCGGCCGCGTCCAATTGTCCGAAGGAAAGCGCCACCGACAGGCGCGGCATCGCAATGGCAATCACCATGGCAATAATGCCGACGACGATCACCAACTCGATGAGCGTGAAGCCTGCGTTTCGACGCAACGCAACGATG
>JBHEKO010000076.1:0-13420 GCA_041859475.1 Candidatus Hydrogenedentales bacterium | reverse complement strand
ATACATTTTGCTGGTGGTGTGTATCGTTGCATTTGCAGGGGCATGGCTCCGCGGACAACGCCGGATAGCCTTTGGGATAGGTCTTTTTCTCGTCGGCTGGTTTCCGGTGTCCGGCATTATCCCGCTCAATGCGCCCATGGCCGAACACTGGATGTACGTACCTCTAGCAGGATTCATCTGGGCTCTGGTCGAGATCTTTTGGCTGGCCTTGGGTTCACGCGTTCCGGCTCTTGCCTACACACTGACCTACGCGGCCTTCGCCGTGCTGGTTGCGCTCACCGTTCAGCGAAACCTGGATTGGCGGAGCAATGAAGCCTTGTACTTGTCGACGCTGAAATACAACCCGGACTCGGCCCGCATTCAGTTCAATTTGGCCGTGACGTACCAAGACCTGCTGGACAATCCTTTCGGTGCGCGGCGTCACTACGAGGAAGTTCTCGCCCTGTATGCCAAGAAGAAAGCGGGGATGCAGTTCGACGCGAAAACGGAACCGTTCTGGGACGAAGAACTTGAGTCCCACCTTTCCTTGGGGCAACTCTTCATGAACGACCAGCGATTCGATAAGGCCGCGCCCCATTTTGCGATGCTGCTCCGCGTGACGCCGGACGAACGGAATCGCTGGATGATGGCCACGGCCTCCTTGGGGCTGGGGCAGTGCATGCTTGCCGTGGGCAGGCCGGATGATGCGCGCAAGTATATCGAGCAAGCCGGAACCATCGATCCGGCGTGTAAACCGGAGGCGGATCGTCTGTTGCAGGCAATTGCAGCCGGGAGTAGCGCGTGATGCTACGATACACCAGGTTGACGGACATCGCGGACCACACCGAGGAAAGACTCCCGAGGAATCTATGCTGACACACCGTTTGATTCACCCGGATATTCTGCAAGCTTTGGCGTCGGCAGGGCATGGCTCAAAGGTTCTCATCACCGATGGCAACTATCCCGCCATTACGCAAATCGGTGAAAACGCGGCCTTGGTTTACCTCAATCTGGCACCGGGCATTCCCACGGTCACGGAGGTGTTGGACGTACTCTTGTCGGCCATTCCGGTCGAGGATGCGGCAGTGATGGACCCGGAGACCGGTCCTGAACCGTCCATATTCGCGCAATTCAGAGGACTGCTCCCCGGAACGGAATTGACGCGTCTCGGCCGTTTCGAGTTTTACGAAGATGCTTCGGGGCCGGACACCTGCCTCCAGATTGTCACCGGAGACCAGCGGCTGTACGCCAATTTGCTGCTCACGATAGGCGTGGTTGCACCCTAAGGTCTAGGTATGGGTGTGCTCCTCGAAGACGAACAGGGAAGCGCCTGCTCCGCGCGCGGGCGGCTCTCAGCACCCCCTTCCCCCACCGCAAATCGGTATGCAGTGCCTCGATGCGCGTTTACAGAGTTAAGGAATGTTGCGTGGTCGTTCGCCTCTTCTTCGGAAGCGAAGAAGACAGGCAATACGCGAACTCGGGACTGTTCGACGTGGAGCACTTGAACCAAAACGTACATTTCTTAGCCCTGCCTGCTAGCTTCAACCCCGGCCATTCCATAGAGTTCCCTGAACCTTGAAATCTCTGCCCTTGGGAGCGGTCTGTCAGGCCGCTCCCAAGGGCTTCCGGTTCCCTACCGCCCGTGTTGCAAGCTCCCCCGACCCCACTCCACTGCGGCTCAAGTGCATAGGAGCAAGATCTCCGCCAAGTAGTAATCAAAAACGATCTATTCGCTTATGCGATTGATGTATAGTTACTTACGGGAGAAATGAGAGGGAATGCAGAGCTTCCGGATCGTTGACTGGTTTCTACGGCGGGCAGAGATTGGATAGTGGGAGTCCAAGATTCATACACAAATCGAAGTCGTGGACGCGGATTGCTCCAACCGGAATCAAGGGTGTTTCTTAGTTCGCCGCGTTCTGCCCAAGAAATCGAAACCACTCCGGCTGGCCTCGCCCTTCTACCGTCCGAGTCGAACTCACCAGCTTCGCAACGCCGAGCCGCAGCATGTTTGCCTTGGGACTGAAGGGTATACCACATAGGGGTCATGGACTGAATTCGGACCTTTCAATGGTGTTCCCATCAAGCCTCCAGGGGGTGGAGATATTTATTGACACTTGCTATACCCCGTGCTATCATCGAATTACGATGATGATTACCCTGTCTTTCGCGTTCGGAATAACGTGCTGGGAGGTCTTGCTCGATGGCGGATAAACAACGCCCGTTTGGTGAAGGGGAAGCTGAGAAGGATGATGGGTTCGGGACCGGAGGCAGCGATTTTGGCGCGTTGACAGGAGGCGAGGGAGGCCTCGGCAACCTGCCGCCATTGAGCGACTTCGAGTCATCCGCCGGAAAAGACTTCGACAGCGGTCTTCCCCCTCTGAGTGGAATTGACATGGATTCTGGCCGGCGCGGCCCCGATGGATTGCCACCGATCAGCGACATCCCTGTCGAAACACCAATTCCAACTGGTGGAAACATCAAGGCTGCACCTGCTTCCTTTGGCAGCACACCTGCCTTTGGAACTCCGTCCGGGAGCGGATTGGACACACCGTCCGCTGGTTCCGCGTTCCAGGACTTGGCAGCAGATAGCGACTTCACTCCAGAAACTCCTGAGATGGCTCCTCCTGGACCAGACTCCGACATCGATACGCCGCTGTTCGACAGCGCATTTGGTGGCGCGGGCACGTTCAGCGGCGCAGCAGACACCTCCGCACCGACCCAAGCCATGGAAACGCCGATGTTCGGCGCGAGCCCAGGCGGGTTTGACGCGGATGCGTTCACCGGAGTTACAAACGGCGGTGGCCGTGGATTTGATGCGGGCACACCGTTGCCCGATTTTGGTCCCGATACGGCTGCACCCACAGCAGTGACTCCCCCGCCGGTATCGCCCAAAGCCCCGGCGGCTGCCCCCGCACGAGGTGGCAAAGGCGGTGGCACTGGTAAGACGGTTCTGGCTGCCGCAGTATGCCTCGTCGTCGGCTTGGTGGCTGGAGACTTTGTCGAACCGTACATCCCAGCGGTCCCGTACCCCACAAAGACGGCGCTAGACACGGCGAATACAAAGATCGAGGGCTTGGAAAAGCAGGTGGCAGAGTTGGTTCGCACGAAGCCGACGGACGGCGGCGAGCAACTGAGTCCCGAACAGATCAACGAGCTCATCAAGCAGCGCGACGAATTGAACAAGGGCATCGAAGATCTGTCGAAGCAACGCGATGATCTTACGGGCCAAGTAGACGCCAAGTCTCTCGATCTGGCGAAGGTAACCGAAGACCTCGATAAGAAGAATGAAGAGTTCGTGACGGCGGAAGCCGACTACGAGCAGTTGGTCAACGACACGGCCATCACGCGCGCTCGCAAAGAGGGTCTCGAAGCGGAAAGCGAACGCCTTCAAGTCCTCGTTGGTAAACTCGAAGATGCAAATCAGCGGCGTATCCTGACGAAGGCGACGCTCGATAGCAACATCGACCAGTTGGCAATTCTGGTCAATGAAAGTTGCCCGTTGTCTCCGGAAGAGTTTTCGCGCGACGCGCGTATCGCGCGTGTGAATGCGCTCGACCAGAAATCCGCGGGCATGAATTGGGTAGACCCCGCCCTGTTGGATGAGTACACGGCGCTGTACACGCAGGAACTTGAGATTGCCAAATCCCGCAAGTATTTCTTCGCGAAGATTCCGGTTACCGACCGGTTCGGCTCCCCGAGCATGATCTGGGCGGAATGCCTGATGAACGGAAACTGGAGCGTCTACTACCGGACGATGGACGGTTCGCACATGGGCGTGTACCAGAACGTCGAGCGTGGTTCTGGCCCTGCGAAGTTTGCATTCGTAGACGTCGTCGATGAGATTGCCACGAAGCAAATCGAGACCGAAGTGTTCGCGGCGCGCCCGGAAGGGTATCAGGAAAAGCTGGAACAGATCGCGAAGAAGCAGTTGTCCACCGACGACAAAACGGAACTCCAAAAGAAATACGATTCGCTGTAGTCGATGGTCATATTCTAGGAAGCCGTCCACGGTGAAAGCCGAGGACGGCTTCGGCCTTTTTAGGGGAGGATGACTCTCCCCCACTCGGCTTTCGGTAACGCAGCGCTTGGAGGACGTGTCGATGGCGCTTTCGGCGAAAGCGCCCTACCTTAGGAAAGCGCCCTACCCTAGGAAATACATACACTCGCCTTGGGAAATGAAAGTAGCTTGGCGAGAATTAAATCATGTTCGAGACGACGTGGATGGCGTGACGTGGATTGCGAATGGCGCGCTTTGCCATTTCGGTCCACGTGTAGTTGCGGAAGGCTTGGCGCGCGCTCAGCTTGAGAAACAGCCGCTTCTGCTGTTCGGGCGGCATAGCAGGATTGCAGTTGAAGGTATCGGGATCGCCGGCGGTAAACCTATCCCACGAGATGCCCGCCGCTTGAATCTGTTCCGCGAACTCATCGTACAAGGCCGTGCCCGGATATGGCGTAAGGTAATGAATCGAAGCGAAATCGATCTTGGAATCGCGGATGAACTTTCGCGTTAGCTCAACGTCTTCGGCGGTCTCGCCGGGTGTGCCGATAATGAAGCATCCGCGAACACGAAGACCGGCTTCATGGATGAGACGCGCCGCGCGCATGTTGTCTTCTACGGAGGCATGCTTCACCATGCGTTCCAGCATGCGCGGACTGCCGCTCTCGAAGCCGATGGTGATCTGAACGCAACCGGCGCGTTTCATGATTTGAAGCACGTCGGGACGAATTCGGCGGGCGTGAATCTGACACTCCCACTTCAAATGATGCAGGCCGTGTTCGATCATCGCCTCGCAGATTGCCCGAAACCGGTCGATGTCCGTGGCCATGAGTTCATCGTAGAAAGCGATGCTTTCAATGCGATGCTTCTCGACCAAGTACTTAATCTCATGGACAACCCGCTCGGGGCTGTGAAATCGAAGTTTGGTCTCGCGCTTCGAGTTGATGCAGTAGTTGCATTCGAACGGGCAACCGCGGCTCGTGATGATGCCAAGCGTGCGGTAGGAGAAGCCCGCAATTTCTTCGCCCGCCGAAGCGTACAACTCAAGGTCCAGTTGGTCGCGGCGCGGCTCGGGAAGGGCATCCAGATTCGACGGCACTTCCATGTCGATAATACCTTCGAGCTTGCCGGAGGTAATCGCCTTTGGAAAGGTCCATTCCGCTTCGCCGCGAATGACGCAGTCGGCGTGCTGGATGGACTCTTCGGGCACCGCAGTCGGATGGGCGCCCCCCATCACCACGGTCAAGCCGCGTTCTTTCTTGATCCTGTCGGCAATTTCGTATGCACGCAGTGCATACATGGTCATGAACGAAATACCAACCACATCAGGCCGGAATTCGTCGAGTTGCTGCTCGATGTCCTGGCCTGCGATTTCGTCGATGATGCGCGTCTGGTGTCCGTCGGCTTGGAGCGTGCCGGACAGGTAAGCCAGTCCCAAGTTCTCCTTCTTCAGAGAACGCGGCACGCTTGGATTGACGAGGGCAATCTTCATCAGTGCGCTCCAACGACTTTGAAGAAACGTGCCGCGCTGTATTTACCCAAGCGCACCATGCCACCAAGACCTTCGCGCCGAAATGCGTTGCCGAAATGATGAAGCAACGTCCTCGGGCGCCGCGTAAGCATGTGCCATTGCCAGCGGCTCCAGGCACGATCGTACATCGCCGCGATATCTTCCGCGGAGTACCCCGGATACGAGACGACCGCCTCGCCCGCGGGATCGAACTGCATCCAACTATCTTTTGTGAGCCAACCGTTTTTCTTGGCCTTGTCGTAGAATGCCGTGCCCGGATACGGCGTCGCGATGGCAAACTGCAGTGTATGTGTGTTCAGGCGAAGGGCGAAGTCTATGGTTCGTTCGGCGCTCTCCCGCGTTTCCCCCGGAAGGCCCAACAGAAAGTTGGCATGTGTGCTTATCCCAAACTCGCGGCAATCGCGCACGGTGCGCACAACGTCGCCGGGACTTTGGTCTTTGGGGATTTGACGGAGGACCTCGGGATCGGCGCTTTCCACACCGAACTTGATCGCCCGGCAGCCTGCGTCCGCCATGCCGGCGATGACATCGCGCTCGATTACGGCGTTGCCCATGCAACTGAAAGGAAGCCCGAACCGGCGCGATTTGTACTCTTCGCAAAGTGCGAGCGTGTGCTTTCCGTTGACCGTAATGGTGTCGTCGTCGAAATAGATCTCGTCGGGATGGAACAAATCGATCAGCGCCTGAATCTCATCGCAAACGCTCTTCGGATCGCGACGCCGGTAGTTTCGCTTGCCCGCGTATGGGGCAATCGTGCAGAAGCCGCATTCCAAAGGGCATCCGCGCGAGGTCAATACGGTGACGGACCGGCCCAGGCAAAATGGGTCGTTGTACTTCTCCATGGCCATGCTCTCCCACGGCGGGCGCGGAATCGCGTCCAAATCGCGGAGGAGTGGCGCATATTCGGTCGCCGCGGAATCCGGCAAGGTCAGCCACGGGTGTGGTTCGAGCGTGATCGCCTGGGTGATGACTTGATCGTATTCGCCGCGAATCACCGCGGCAAAACCCGCGCCCATATGTTCCGCGGGAGTGGCCGTTGCGTGGGCGCCGCCGGCAATGGCGGGTTTGCCCAGGGCGCGCAGCGTCTCGACATCGAAGTTCCAGCTTGGCGCGCTGGTCTCCATGAAGATACGATCCGGATTAAACTCAGACGCAATCGCTGCAAGCTCGTCATGCGACGTGTTGGTGGCGATGCAATCGATGAGTCTGGCTTCGTGTCCATCGGCCAGGAGGCGGGCCGTGGCGTAGGCCAACTGAAACGGGAACGGGTGATAGTCGATGCCCACGGATTTCAGTTTGCGCCCGTGCGGCCAACGCGACCCCGCGCGGCAGAACGGACCCGGAGGATTCAACAACAGAACTTTCACGACGTTGTACCCGCAAACATAGAAGTGCCTCGCTTAGATGAACTCGAACTGCGCATCGTTGTCCACCATAACTGCATCCATGATCTGATTGTATTTGACGAAACGGCAATCGAGGTTGTTGCACTCGTGCGGCTGTATGCCGTCGATTGCGCGCCAATGGTCTTCGCTGTACCAAAGGTCGTGCAAGGGGGTGCTGAAGCAATTCCCGATGCTGTGCTTGTCTTTCCGGTGACGGTAATAACAGCAGAGATACACCTCGCCCAAGGGATCCACCGTAAGTTGCAGCGGGGTTAACCAGCAATGGGTCGTCATATTGATCTTCTCGGCCCCGCCGACAATGACCATCCCGGGATAGCGGACTCGCAATTCGGCCAATTGCACGTCGAGGTGGGCGCATTCATCCGGTGTGAGTTCCGAGTCCACCAGGCGCGCCGCCTTAAACTGAATCGAATCGACTCCGAGCTGCTGCGCGAGCGTCACGCAATCTTCAAGTTCGACGACGTTGTTTCGGTCGACAACGACCTTTACAGAAATTTTGACGCCGGTTCCCCGCTCGCGACGCAGCGCCATCATGTTCGCGATGTTGTCGCAGACGGCCTCAAACCGCGCTTCCGGCGTGCGGGGACGTTTCACCTGATTGACAACCTCGGGAGACGCCCCGTCGAATCCCACACGGACGTAGCTGGCGCAATCCACGAGTGCGGACGCCAACTCGCCTTTCAACTTCGTGCCGTTCGTCAGTAGTCCGACGCTTGTTCCTTTGCTCTTCATGTCGCGAACAAGTTCCGCGAGATTGGGATGGAGCGTAGGTTCCCCCCCGCCGCAAAACTCGACCCCCTGCACGCCTAAGGTGCGCAGATCGTCTATGAGCTTAAAGAGACTCTCCTTGGGCATGATGCTCTTCGTTTCACGGCTCGTGTTCTCGTAGTTGTACTCGCACCAAAGACAATCTTGGTTGCAAACGTAGGTGGGGTACACGATGGCGGTGCGAGGGGCGGGCATCTTGTGCTCGCGGATCATGCGGGCCTCGGGCCAATGGGTAAGAATACGCGTTTGCAGCGTATCGAAGACCTGCGATTTCGGGGTCGAACTCACCGCCATTTCCGCGGATGCCTCGGCGGCGGCAAACGCGTCCGAAGAGGCAGACACACGTCCGTTGCCTCCCTCCCGGTGCTGCACAAACGTCTCGGGCGTTGCTTTCGCCATTATCCTCGCCTTATTGGGCCGTCTTCACCGGAGTGAAGTCCCGTTCCGTCATCCGAGTCCACAGCGCCGGGTGGAACTGCTTGTCGCGGGGCTCTTTCATCTTCTTGACCACGAACTTCGCGATGCTAATCTTCGACTTCGGAGTCAGCTTCACGTTGCCTTCCTTCGTCAAATACAACTCGATGAAGATTTCGTCTTTGATTGTGAACGACCGGGTGACGCGCGCATTCGCACGTGAACTCACGGCGGTCAGGCTGTGCCTGCCCTGCAGCAATTCCAGGAGATACTTGCCGTCATTCGCCTCCCGGCCCAAATTGAAGTTCCGGTTGATGGCCAGCTTGTCGTCGATGAAGACCTGCACATCCATGGGATTCAGGGCCTTCGCGTTGTCGTCCATGAACACATGCAAGAACGCCTTGCCTCGCTTGTTGTTGCTGCTTCCACTCGTGGAAGCGCAACCGGGCGCCGCGGCGGCCAGCATCGCAATTGAAAGTGCACACACCGCCCACTTGACACTTCGTTTGTACTGCATCAATTGTTTCCTACAAACCCCACGAAGTTCGGATCGCGATGCGAGAAATACTGCACAAAGCTCCTGAATCCGTGTAGCTTTGCCCTCAAATCGGAAAAACTCTGAATATTGCGCATCATCCTCCACACCTGGTGAGGACGGAGATAGAAACGCTTCAGGCCCTCGTCGATGAAGGCATTGATTTGGGTCGCGTCCAAGCCGGGCAGCTCTTGCGTCGAGCGTTGCTCGAAGCTCTCGTCCACCCAATCGCGCCAACGGGTCTGCTTCAGATATCCGTTCTCCTTGGCCCACTTGTAATAGGAAGTTCCCGGATATGCAACGACGGCGGTAAACTGGGCCGTGTCGATAGGCAACTGCTGCGAAAGTTCCAGCGTCTTGCGCGCGGTTTCGGATGTCTCGCCCGGCCCGCCAAACATGAAGCATCCGTGAACCCGAATGCCGGACTTATAGGCGTTCTGGGCGAATCGGTGCATCTGCGCAACCGTAGCGCCCTTCTTGACGTTGTTCAGGACTTGCTGGTCGCCAAACTCGAAACCCACACACAACCAACGGCAACCGGCGCGTTTCATCAGTTTGAGGACGTCAAGGTCGTTGACATCCACGCGGGCATTTGCGCTCCAGGATATCGGGACCTTGCGCCGAATCATTTCCTCGCACAACGCGACAAGACGGTCTTGGGAACTGCGCATGGTGAGTGTGTCGTCTTCGAACATGATCTCTTTGAGATTTGGAAAGAGCCGCATGTCGTATTCGATCTCGTCCACGACGTTTTCGACGCTGCGCGTCCGGTACGTGTGACCGTTCATCACCTGCGGCAACTGACAGAACGTGCACTTCGCGCGGCACCCGCGACCGCTGATCAGCGTCAAGAAGGGGAACAGCTTGCCGAAATCGTGGTAATCGTTGATGTCGATGTGCTTCCACGCGGGAAACGGCACCTCGTCGAGGTTTTCGATGTACGGGCGGCCGGGGTTTGCGACATACCGGCTTCCATCCATCCATGCCAGCCCCTGGCAATCGCGAATGGCAACGCCATTGGCAAGGTCGCGAACCGTGTAGTCGTACTCAGCGAGGGTAACCGCATCGAGGGCGCCGTCTGCGAGCCGCAAGGTATCCTCGGGCTCGGCCGTCACATGGGGGCCTATCATGACGTGGAGGCCGCCAACGGCCTCCTTGCACACCCGCGCCGAGTCGATGTCCGCGTCAATGGAGGGAGTCGAGGCCTGGTAGACGACCATGTCGGGCTGAAAGGCTTTGAGACGAGGAAGAAGGACGTCCGTGGGCATATTCTTGGCTTGGGCGTCCAGAAACATGATGGTGTGACCCGCGGACTCCACGACCGCGGCAGCGGTGCAGAAGTAGTCGGGGTGGCGTTGTACGCGCCCGCGCGATCGAGCGAACCAACGCGCCGACTTGGTGAAGTCTTTGCCGAACATCGGGTTGAGGAACGCTACACGCATTATTGGGTTGCCTCTGTTTGTGCCCTGACGTTAGGCAGGTTTCCAAAGTTTGCCGAGATACGTTACCGACTTCCGAAAACCCCCGTTAATTGCTTCGAGCAGTGGTTCCCTTACATCAGGAAACACCCGAATGGAGGTAAGTTCATCCAGGGGGATGAAACTAACTTCCACGACACGCTCATCAATGCCGTGCGCGACGCGCCCGGAAACGATTTCCGCGGTAAAGTACAGGTTTATGGTGTGCCGGGAACCGTCCGGCGCAATGCTGTCGTTTGCCAGCACCAAGTCGCCTACACGGATTCCCACCGACGCCTCTTCCATCAGTTCGCGTTCCAGCGCCTCGACCAAGGATTCGCCATAGTCCACGCCGCCGCCGGGCAGTAGCCAATACGACTCTTGGCCTTTGACGTGTCGAACCATCAGCAGTCTTCCGTCCTCGACAATGATCGCCGCAACGCGGACACGGGGCGGGCGTTCCGAAGCGGCGTGCAAAGGGGTCGCCAAGGGACCGGTGGAGAGTTCCGTGGTTGCCGTCGTGTCATCCTTGGTCTTCACGAGGCAGTCGCTCGCTCGATATAGGAACCCACAACACCCTTCAAAACGGTATCAATCTCGGCGTCGAGCAGGATTGAATCTCCGTCATAGCTCTGCTCGTGCACTCTGCCTTGTCGATACACGCGAGAAACCATTCCTGCATCGCTTTGCGGAATCCTGAGGATCACCCGGCTTCGCGTCAGGGAAAGCGTGCGCTCAATCAAGACAAGGAGCGATTCCAATCCCTCCCCCGTGTGGGCCGAGACGGCCAAGCAATCTCCGGGGCCTGCCAGGAGTTCCGCCACGAACGCGGAATTCGCTGCGTCGATTTTGTTAAAAACACGGACGATTGGCGCCGCGCCAATCTCAATCTCCTCCAGTACCTCGTTGACAGCCTTCACGTGGTCCAGCACCCCCTCGTGAGATGCGTCTGCCACCAACAGAACGACGTCGACTTCAACGACCTCTTCCAGCGTCGCGCGGAACGCGGCGACTAGCGAGTGAGGCAACTTTCGGATGAATCCCACGGTATCAGTCAGAATGATGTGGCCTCCGCCGGGCAGTGGACATTTCCTGCTGCAAGGATCCAGAGTTGCGAAAAGCTTGTCCTCGACGAACGTGTCCGCATTGGTGAGGGCGTTCAGCAGAGACGACTTTCCTGCGTTGGTATATCCGACCAACGCCACCGTCCCCACGCTGCTCTCATTACGCTGTTTTCGCTGCAAGCGCCGATGCCTTCGGATCGCTTCGATTTCGCCCTGCAAATGCGCGAGCCGCCTGCGAATGACGCGACGGTCAACCTCCAGCTTCTGCTCGCCGGGACCGCGCGTGCCGATACCAGCACCAAGCCGCATCATCTCGACTCCGCGCCCGGTCAGACGCGACAGCGTGTATTGAAGTTGAGCCAATTCAACTTGCAGCTTGCCTTCGTTGGTCTTGGCGCGCTGGGCGAAGATATCGAGGATAAGCTGCGTGCGGTCCAGCACCTTGGTATCCAAGGCCTCTTGGAGCTTTGAACCTTGAGTCGGACTCAAGTCCGAGTCGACCAGGACAAGGTCCGCGCCGTATTCTTCGCATGCAATCTTTATCTGCCGGACTTTGCCCGCGCCAATCAGCGTTGCCGGGCAAGGTTGAGGACGGCGTTGGACAAACGTGCAGACGACGCGCGCCCCCGCCGTCTGAGCAAGGCGTCTCATTTCGCCAAGCGACTCCTCGATTTCGTCTTCCGAATCCGAAGGAAGCGCCAAGCGAACGAGTACTGCATTCTCCGTAATAGGTGGTCGTTCGAGTTCTATCATATTCTGAGTGTGCCGCACACACGTCCTGTCTGGACTGAGGGTACCTCATGGACGATCTTGTGGTCAATAGCCAGCGCATTATACAACATATGGTATGACTGGTCTAGAGCCCGCCAGGACAGCAGGGGACTTTATTGGTTTACCGGCCCAATTTCCGGCCCTAAGAACTATAGCACACGAACCCGTGGGCGACAAGGCCAAGACGGCATGTATTGCTCACGCAAGGGCCTTACCCGGCTGCCGCTTTGGGCGCCTCGCGTGTAAGCCGGTACACCCGGAGGTCCTGCCACCCCGGGAAAATGCGCACTTCTGCTTCTATGCGGTTGGCTCGGAGGTGTTCTTCAAATTCTTCGGGGTTGATTGGGTACTCGGCGTAGAAGACGGCCCATACCCGATGTCCTGCGGTCGCATTCTCCACCACATACTCCGTGAACTCCTCCGGACTGAGAACAGGCGCCGAGCCCTGCCGCAGGTAGTAGTTGGTTGGAATTCGCGAATTGACGTCAGTCGCGGCATAGACATCGCCGGCAGTGGCATTCTCATTGATGAACGCAATGCCCGAGGCAAAATTTGGACGAAGGGGACGGACCAGGTCGGTCGCCAACAAAGCGTAGATTCCCGCAAGGGCGGTGATTGCGGCGACTCGGAGATATCGCGAAGGGAGGAGGGCTATCGCGCAGCCGAGGCCCAGGTAGGCGGCAAATGCGGAATGGAATGCGTAGCGCTCAATGTAGCAGGGCCGGTAAACGTACGAGGTGACGTACAACACCGAGGCAGGAATCACCAGCCAAAGCGTGAGCAATACAAACGCTTGTCGCCGTCGCAGGGTCTCTTGGGTTCCGAGGCAGGCGGGTGGGGCCAGGAGCACTCGGGCTACAAGCCAAAGAGCCGCGACCGTGAAGAATGCGGCAAGGAGCACAGCCCCCCACTGATTACCGGCGGCATGGGCAAGCGGATCGAAATGGTCCATCTTGCTACCTGTGAAGGTGTAGAAGAATGTGCTGATGAACCGCGCGCGCCAAGGAAGCGGCATCCAGCCCATCTCATCGTTTGGAGGAGCTTCTTTCGCCGTGAGAATGTAGATGGGCATTGCCAGTACGGGAATGGAGACTGCGATACCCCAGCGAATTGCCAACCCAATTGCGCGCGGTCGCACGACGAGAAGATAGAGGCCTTCAACAACAAGGAGAGGCAGCGCCAGAATATGGGTCCAGACTAAACACGCAGTGAATAGGACATTCAGCGCCCACCAATGTCTTTGGCCATCGTTCAATGCTCAATACAGCGTGTAGACCGACGCCAAGGCGAAGAAGAACGTGAACGCGTACATGCGCAATTCTTGGGATTCAAAAACAAGCAGCTTGGAGAAAGTGGCGCACGTCAGGGCGACAATTCCGGCGGTGTGCCCCATCAGGCGGCGGCCGAATAGATAGAGAACGACAAGGGTCGCCATGCTGAAAGTAAGCGGAAGAATTCGCAAGGGAATGGGCGAAAGCCCCACAAGACGGCCCCA
>JBHEKO010000690.1:0-13824 GCA_041859475.1 Candidatus Hydrogenedentales bacterium | reverse complement strand
TCGTCGTGAAAGAGCAGGAGGCGCTGGCGGAACAGGTTCGCCTGTTAGGCCGGCGTATGGGAAAGGCGACGGCACGGGTCGTCGAGCAGGCGCGCACGCGGCACACGCTGGCGATGTCGAGCTTTGTGTTTCGGCGTCCGGAAGCGTTGTTCCGGCAGCGGCGGCAGCAAGTTGACGATTTGCGGATGCGCCTTGAAGGCGCGGTGACTGACGGCGTGCGCATGTCGCGGCGGCGCCTCGATCATGCGGCGCGATCGCTGGCGTTGTTGTCGCCCACGAATCAGGTGGCGCGCGCCAAGCAGCACCTTGCGATGAAACGGCAGCGCCTCGAACAGGGCGCGCTGAAATGCGTCGCGCGTGCGCGGTCGCGATTTGGCCCATTGCTCGCGCAACTCGACGCGCTGAGTCCGTTGGCCGTGTTGGCGCGCGGGTATGCGTTGGCGTGGAAGACTTCCGACGATACGCTGGTGCGGGATGCGCGCCAGCTTGCTCCGAACGATCGAATCCGGTTACGGTTTGGGAAAGGCGGGGCGACCGCCTTGATAGAACATACAGAGGAAGCAGTGGATGGCTGAGCCCAAGTTTGAAAAAGATCTGGAACGGCTTGAGGAGATTGTCTCGGCGCTGGAGGAGGGCGAACTGCCTCTCGACGACGCGTTGAAGCGCTTTGAAGAGGGCATCAAGCTGGCCAAACGCTGCGAGAAGGCGTTGTCCGAGGCCGAGAAGAAGATCGAGATACTTACCAAGAACGCCGACGGCAAGCTTGAAGGGCAGCCGTTTGGCGACGACGACGAAGAGAGCGGCGACGCGGAACCGGCGCGCACCAAGAATGCGCAACCCAAGAAGAACGCCGACGACGACGGGGAAGACGGCTCGCTGTTATTCTAGCCTGGGTTCTTTTCAAAGCGCCGGTCGATAATCTTGAGATTGTAGGGCAGGCGAATGCGGTTCAGGTCGACAATCTTCCCATCGACGCGCACCGAGATATCGATACGCGCCCGGGTCCAAATCCCAAGATCTTTGGTGCGATCGACCTCGACCCATTTGCCAGTCACCTTGTCCATCACCACGTATTCCGGCAGCTCTCCCTGCGCGTTCCGAATATAATCGGGAAACGTGGTCAGAACGGAGAACGTTCTCCCGTCAACGGATTCTTGCCGATCAGGGGGAGGGCACTGCAACCCGACGGAGGGCAGAAGGGGCGCCCCCGTGGAGTCTTTCGGAGCGTAGGGAAGCAGCGTCAACGTGCTGCCCTTATCCGTCAGTTCGAGAAAACACGGCCACGCCGACTCGAATTCGTCCCTGGCTTCGAAAGGGACGTGATACGCAATACCCGTCTCCGAGAGCCTCGTCTCGGCGCGCTCGCGAAACCGCTCCAATTCCTTGGCCCACGTGTTCGGCCACTGCCCCCCTTCCTGGATCTCGACAAACGCGAAGCTTGCCCAAGACAGAAGCCCAATCGACAGGGCCAACCGCAGTGCCATACTCGCCCCTAGTCGCAGCATGCTCGCATTCTCCTCTACCTGCGCCAATCTATGCGTCCAGCACCTGCCGGATACGCGCCAGGAGCTCCGTGCGATGAAAGGGTTTCTGAATCAACTGCATGCCTTCATCGAGGACGAAATTGCTGTCGATAGCGCCCGTGCTATAGCCGCTTGCAAACAGCGCGCGGATCCCGGGGTGGATGGCGTGGATGCGCTCGAAAACCGCGCGTCCGCCAAGTCCCGGCATCACAACATCCAACAACAGCAATTGGATGACATCGCTGTGCTTCTCGAATAGGCGAAGCGCTTCTTCGCCGTTGACCGCGGCGAACACGGTATATCCGGCATTCTCGAGTACGCGTTGTGCCAGTTTTCGAACGTTTTCCTCATCTTCGGCAAGGAGGATGGTCTCCACGCCTCCGCGCACTACCGTCGCTTTCTCCGGCGCGGGGAGATCCGAACTCTCGGAGACGGGAAGGTAGACCCGGAAGATAGTGCCAACACCAATCTCGCTATGGGCGGTGATCATTCCGTTGTGCTGCCGGACGATACCGTAGACTGTCGCCAGCCCCAGGCCCGTTCCCCGTCCTTCGCCCTTTGTCGTGAAGAACGGTTCGAAGATATGGGCCTGCGTTGCTTCATCCATGCCTGCGCCGGTGTCAGTCACTGACAGGACAACGTATTCGCCGGGTTTCGCCCAAGCATACGTTCGGCAATCTTCTTCATCAAAACTGACCCGTTGCGTCTCCACGACGATCTCGCCGCCTTCAGGCATGGCGTCCCGCGAATTGACACAAAGGTTCATGAGGACCTGTTCGATTTGCCCTTTGTCTGCGCGGACATTGGGAATCTGCTCTCGCGAGCGCACAGTGAGCGTAATGTGCTCGCCGATGACGCGCCGGATCATTTTGGCGAGACTGTCGATGACTTCGCCCAGATTGACGTCGGTCAGCTCCAGCATTTGCCGCCGGCTAAATGCAAGGAGTTGGCGTACGAGCACGGCCGCGCGCCGTGCCGCTTTCAGAATCTCATCCAATTCCGCGGCATGGAGTCCGCTCTCTCCGATGTCCTCCTTCACAATCTCGCCATAGCCGATAATGGCCTGCAGGAGATTATTGAAATCATGCGCCACGCCGCCGGCGAGCTGCCCCACCGCTTCCATCTTCTGCGCCTGCCGGAATTGCGCCTCCAGATCCAGACGGTCCGCTTCCGCTTTCTTTAGTTGGGTGAGGTCGATGAACGATTCGACAAGTTGCTCCTGGCCCCCGATGACCGTACGCGAGACAGTCCTTAGCACGGGGATTTCCCGACCGTCGGCGGCCAAGATCTCTCGTTCGGAAAGGCTATCCTCTTCTCCCTGCTCGCCAACAGGGGCAGTGCGATCGACGGACGGACGGGAGATATCCTGGCTGCGCAGCCCCACCAGCCCTTCTCTGGGCATGCCAATGAGCGCAGCGGCCGTAGGATTGGCATAGGTGATTGTCCCCGTCTCGGAATTGGCGACGAGTATTCCTGCCCCCACTCCATCGAAGATGGCGTGCAAGCGTGCTTCGCTGTCGCGCAGCGAATCTTCAATTCGCTTTCGTTCCGTGATGTCGTGCACGATTGCCAACAAGTGCGGCTTGCCTCTCACCTCCACCGCTGTCAGTCCGACTTCGGCGTCGAATTGCATGCCATCTAACCGCGCGTGTTTCCACTCGAAATGCATCGCTTCACCCGAAATGGCCTTGGCGACATGCTCCCGGCCAAGCACGGACGATACACCTCCGCTCGGTTGAGTCTCCGGCGAAAAGTCGAAGGGAGTTCTTCCGACAATGTCCTTGCGTTCACATCCGAATACTTCCATCGCGCTCGCATTGCAGTCAATGATGCAATTGCCTTCCATGATCAAGACGGCGTCCGAGGCCGCGTCGAATAGGGAGCGATAGCGTTCCTCGCTTTCGTGCAGGGCTTCCTCCACATGCTTACGTTCGGTAATATCTACACCCACGGACAGCAATTGCGTTTCGCCTTGGACATTGATTTTCCTGCATGAGAGCAGAAGGTTCTGTTTGAGCCCATCCTCCATTTGGACGGCTATCTCGACGCTGTCAAGGAGTCCGTTCTTTGCGAGTTCGTCGCGCAAGAATTCAAGCGACGGTGCAAGGTGGGTGATTCCAATCATACGGACTGAACTTTCGAGAGCTTCACTCTTCGAGATGTTGTGGGCCCTGCAGAATGCCTCATTGACATGCAGATACTTCCCATCCAGTGTCGTCAGGGTGCAGCCATAGGGAAAGAGATCGAATGACGCGCGAAACAGCTCTTCGCTTTCGCGCAGGGCGTCTTCTGTTCTCTTTCGTTCGTCTACCTCTTTTCGAAGCTGTTCATTCGATGCGGAGAGGTCCCTTGTGCGCCTCTTGACAAGCGATGCCAGCCGGCGATTCCAGGCGAGCATCAGGCAGGCCGCGAAAAGTGCGAGACCCGCCAGCTTCAGAACAAGCGTGTAGTCGAATGGGGGGTTGTACTTGATCGATACCCATCTTTGATAGATTGCGGTCTTCTCATTCTCATCGATCGCATTTAGGCCCTTGGTGAGAATCGATTGAAGCAGTGGAGAGTCTTTTCGCACCGCCATCGCCATTTTATACTCGTAGGGCGTCTCCCCCGCCACCCTGATTTGGGTGTACCCCGTCTGCGCAATGTAGTAGCTGGTGACCGCGATGCCGCCCACATAAGCGTCTACTTCTCCTTGTGCGAGCGCACGTATCGCCGCAGGGACGGAATCCGCGGGAACCAAGGTCAGCGATTGATGACTGGTAGCAAGAAATTCGTGTATCGCCTCGCCACGCAAGACACCGATTCGCTTTCCCGCAAGATTCTCGAGGCTTCCCCAATAGGGCGAATCGCCGCGCGCAAAGATGGCGGTTTGCAAGGTCAAGTATGGAGGAGTAAACGATAGCGACTCTCTTCGCTGCGGTGTATCCGCCGCGCACGAGGCCATGTCGAGCGTACCGTCCTTGAGGCGGTCCAACACGTCTTGCCAGCGGGCCTGAGCGGCTACCTCGAAGCGGACATCCAGTAGCGTTTCCAAGCGCTTAAGGTAATCGGCAGCGATACCTGACGGACGCTGCTTATCGTCGCTGAATTCGATAGGCGCCCAGTCGGTGTCCGTCGCCACCTTCACGACACGATGACCGTGCAGCCAATCGCGCTCTTCCGTGGTTAACTCGAGCGCCTTCAAACGCAAGCTTGGGTCGGCCATATATGCATTCCACTTTGCGAGGATGGATTGCAGATCTTCCTTTGCGGTGTTCGCCAGTACCTTCTCCAATGCGCTGTGGAGTTCCGGCCAGTCCTTCCTCACGAAGAATGCAGCGGGACAGCCTTCGGTGTAGATCTCCGCGACTTTGAGCTCACCAATGACGTTTCGTTGCGTGAAGTCGGCCACAATGCCATACACCTCGACATACGCGTCAGCATCTCCCCGGAGCAACATTGCGGTGCACTCGGAGATGGTCTCTCCTGTAGCGAACGTAGCCCCTTTGAATCGCTTTAGAAAGGGATGTTCCAGGTTCCATCCACTGTTCAAGACAATTGTCAGACCATCAAACGACGAGTTCACTTGGTTAGGTACCTGGGAATCGCGCCGCACCCAGAGCGAATATGGAAGATAGAGAAAGTCCTGCGTCTTCAAATAGTGATCTTCATAGGGCGCGTCGAGCGGATCGTTCAATACAGTGACATCCTCGGAGGCGTTCTTCACTGCGTTGATTAAGCCCTCATAGTTATCGCCGACGTAAGAGAGCCGCACTCCCAGCGTCATCTCGACATGGTTGGCAAAATCGACGAGCACTCCCGCGGGATTCCCTTGGGCATCTTTGAATATGTACGGCGGGGTATCGAAGTCCGTCCTGACAGTAACGTTGGGATGCCGAGCCAGCCAAGCCTGCTCTGCCGCCGTGATCTGTGGTGAGAACGCCTTTCCCGTCCAGAGGGGTGTGGAGGGATTGTGAATGGGAGCCGACTGGATGCTCTCTTCCGCACGTGCGGCCCACGCGAGGTCATGAATTGGCAGGAGGCAGAAGAAGCAGACAACGACATTCATGAGTTGACGGCGGAAATCCTGCTGCGGGATTCGTCTGGCGTAAGGACTCTCCGAAGCACACTTCAAAGTCATCGGCTCGGCCCCCGAAATTCTTGCTTAACGCGAATACCCCGTTCCAGGTCCTTCTATGCGGCAATCCATTTTTGACCTGCGAATCACGCGCTTACTGCCCTTACGCAATTAGGATACACCCCCTTCTTGACATCAGCAATACCACGCGCCTATATGCATGCTTTACGGTCTTCGCTACACACTCATGGGCCCCTTCCTCTCCTTGCCGCGGCCTGCTCGCATCTCCACCACGCGTCCAACTATCATCTTCAATCAGGTCTTGGCGCTGGAGATTCTTATCATGATCGGAATTACGTTGTTGATTGCACTTGGGCAGACGGCAACAGCAGGTCCGTCCGTGGGGGTCATTGCCGACGGATTGGTCGACTACTCTCAGTGGGCCAAACCGTATGCGGCGGCATGGGCTGGCCCCGAAATCGTGCGGCTGTTTGAAGTTGACGGCGCGCGGGCAACACTGCTTACCAAAGACGACCTCACGCTTGAGGCGTTTCAACGGTACGACGCAATCCTGATTGCATCCGACAACATGTATCCGGAGCGCGGCCCGTGGGGAGGGCCGGTGGCGCAGGCGCTGAAGGCCTATGTCGAACAAGGTGGCGTCTACTGCATGGCCTTGGGCATACCGCACTGGGCCAGTTTCAATGTTGATACAGGCGCGCTTGACCAGGGCCACGCCGGCGACTTCTTCGGATTGCATGGCAGCAGCATTACCGGAAGAGGACCGTTTGGACTGACGAAGCAAGGCGCGTCCATCGGGTTGTGCGAACCGCGAGGAGTTAACGCGAAGGCCGCGCGCGCATTGGACTTTCCGAGAAGCGCGGTGCTCGTGTGGGACCGTGCGTATGTGCCGGTTCTTTCCGCCGCTCCGTTCGGCAAGGGTTGGCTCGTGCATTGGGGTGGGGGCCCGGAAGGCGGAATGGACGCGAGCGTCCGCGATTTCCTGATTCCCGCGTACGCGTCGATCATTCGCGCCGCGAAGGCGGGGCAGTTGCACATGGTATCGCCGCAGGACCTAATGGTTTCGGAAGGCCTCGCGATCAAATCATTGGATGATGTGGACCGCGAAGTGTTCAAGCCCGGCATAGCTCCGTTGGAGGGGGCGGCAACACAAGTGACGCTGATGCCGGTCAACGTGGGTGCGCCGTATTTGGAGCACGACCGTTCGCTTGACGGTCGCTGGCAGATGCTCGGGTTTCCCTGCGGCCAGGGCGACGCACGCCTGCTGGCGAGCGGACGCGGGTGGGAAGAGGCCATTGATGCAGAAGTCCCATGCAGCGTACAGACGGCGTTGTTCAAGGCAGGCGTCATTCCCGATCCGGTCGTAGGCTTCAACGATCAAATCGCACGCCGCGCAGTGGCGGAGCAGGAGTGGTGGTTCCGCACGGAGTTCGAGTGGACTCCGGGCGAGCGCGCGCGCTTGGTGTTCGACGGCGTCGACTATAGCGCAACGTTTTGGTTGAACGGGCAGCGCCTCGGCGAACACGAAGGACCTTCGGGCGGGCCAGAATTCGACATCTCAGGGATTGCGCGCGAGCGCAACACGCTCGTCGTGCGTATCGATCCATTGCCTCCAGACTGGAAACTCGTATTCAAGTTCAACTGCGTCTACGGCTGGCACTACGTCAATTGCCCGCCCATCGGGATTTGGCAATCGGTACACGTGAAACGCGTGACCGATGTGGAAGTAACGGAGTTGTTCGTCGCGGCGAAGGACGTCGTGAAGGGTACCGTCGACGCGCATCTGGTATTGCGCGGTCCGCAGGACGGATTCGAGGGCGTGCTGCATGGAATTCTCCGGCCCGCGAATTTCGAAGGCGAGGCTTACCAGTTTGTTGCGCCGATGAAATCGGAAACCGCGGAGCCGTCGCTACACATTCGATTCGACGTGCCGGACCCAAAGCTTTGGTGGCCGGTCGATTTGGGCGAGCCAAACCTGTACGAATTGCACGTCGCATTCGAGCAAAACGGCGCGCCGGTCAATGCGCGGGCCGCGCGATTCGGCATTCGCACGATCGAGATGAAACCGCTGCCGGACGGCGCACGTCCCGACCGATACAACTGGACCTTCGCCGTCAACGGGAGGCCGTCGTTTTTGAAGGGCTGCAACTGGGCGACGACCGACGCTTTTTTACGGCTTGACGAGTCGCGGTATCGACGTTTCCTCACAATGGCGAAGGATGAACACATCCAAATCATGCGGAGTTGGGGCGGCGGCCTGCTCGAAACCGACCTGTTCTACGACATCTGCGACGAACTCGGGATCATGGTGTGGCAGGAATTCCCGCTGACGTGGCAGAACTTCGATGTCATTCCGCTGTCCGTGGCGGACGAGATTGCCGTGCGCAACATCGAGCGCATCCGCAATCATCCTTCGCTTGCGCTGTGGTGCGGAGGGAACGAGCACTCGGGCGAAGGGGCGTTGATTGAATTATTGGGACGTCGATGCCTCGAACTCGATGGTACGCGCCCATACCACCGGACGGACCCCTACGGCGGCAGCGCGCACAACTACGATGTGTACTGGGGAAAGGGCCCTTACGAAAAGAACATCGCGTTGACGCCGCTGGACGGGGGTGCGCCGGTCATCGGAGAGACGGGACTTGCCTCGGCGTGTGCCGTCGAGAGCACACTGAGATTCCTGCCCGACGACGAGAAGAACACTTGGCCGCCGAATGACAGCAGCGCTTTCATTCATCACACGCCCACGTTTACGCCAGTGAATATGGAGCATCTCAATCGCCACGCGAAAGAACTCGATCCGTGCGACGACCTCACAGGGTTCACGCGGGGCACGCAATTGGCGCAAGCGACGGGCCTGCGGCTCGTGCTCGAGCGCATGCGCGCGAAATGGCCGAACGCGACTGCGATGGTCTTCTACAAACTCACGGACGTTTATCCGGGGTGTTCGTGGTCCACCATCGATTACTACGGCGTGCCGAAAATCGCGCACTATGTGGTGCAGGATTGTTATGCGCCGCTGCGTGTTTGCGTGCTGTACGACTCGCTGGACATCGAGGCTGGGAAAGTGTTCTCGCCCGCAGTAAGAATTGTGGACGATGTCGAGAAGCTGGAAGGAGCCGTGCGCACCAAGTTACGCCTGTTCGATGGAAATCTGCGGGTCGTCTCGGAACAGGAACTTACAGCATCGGTGGGCCACAATCGGGTGCATAACCTTGGCGCGGCATCGCTACAAGTGCCAACTACCTCTCAAGGGCCATTCTTGTTCACGGCGGACCTAGCCGCAAATGACTTCAACGACCGTGCATTCCATTGGTTCAACTTCCGTGCGAAGCCGGGGTGCCTCTTCTCTTTACCCCAGACTACACTCGAGGCAAAGCGAGATGGTGACACCATTGTCGTCACGAATACGGGAGTGCTTCCTGCAGTGGCTGTGCACTTCGAGTGTCCCGAAGCATCCGATTCGATGCGATATGAGGACGCCTACTTCTGGCTCGATGCGGGGGAGAGTAGGCGGGTAAAAGTCTCGTGCGAAGAGAACATTTCTGGTTCGGTGCCGGAGGAAGCTAGAATAGCGGTTCGTGCGTGGAACAGCGCCGAAGAGATCGTCCCCCTGTCATTGGCTAAGGCTCAGCAGTGATCATCAAATGAAGTTGCATCCCCAATACGCTCGAATACTCCTATCCGTTCAAGGAATACTGAAGCATGGCGTGACGCCATGGAGTGGAATTGTATATCGATACGCTTCTGGCAAGTATTCCTCGGACAAGAAGATTATCAGCGGTATCGGGGCGTATCGGGCAGGTGGACGCTGGAATTCCCCGAATTCATTTCACGCAGTCTACTGCGCGTCAAGTCCTGAACTCGCGCACAGCGAGTTTCTCTCGGCCTATAGGCTCGCAGGAATCCCCCTCAGCAAAGCCCTCCCAGTCACGGGAAAGGCATTTGAGGTCAATGGAGCCGCGGCTCTCGACCTCCGAGACGCCCGTATTCTGTCTCAACTCTCCCTTTCCCTACAGCAACTGAAGGAAGATCGGTGGAAGGAGGCCACAGACGAAGGGCGTGATTCGCTTTGCCAAGCTGTTGGCCGGGCAGCATTTACGTCAGGGATAGAGATCCTGTTGGTCCCGTCAATTCTCGAACCAGACGACGGAAACTTCAACGTTGTGTTGATCATCGAGAATGCCCAAACTCCGAGCGAAAAGTTCAAGGTGATACCCTAAAACTTGCGACGAACCATTAATTTGCACGCAAATTTGCAGGTTAATATGCTTGCAAATACGCTGCGGTTAGGTTATACTAAGACTGTCCACTCGGAGAAACAGACCATGACCAAGCGACCAACAGGCGACAACCACGAGAATCAGTCCATCGCGGCAGAGGCCCTTGCACACTACACCCCGACTTTGGAAAGCTACAGAGAAAGCGCCCCAACTCACCGCGGCACCCTTCCGCTGTCCAACCGCACGCGAAGCAACCCCCGAAACGACTTTCGCGCCACGCGAGAGTTGCTCGGGCTGACTCAGCAAGACATGAGTTCCCTGACCGGTATTTCGATTCGAAAGATTTCCGGAATAGAACGAGGAGAACACAAGCCCGACCGCGACGATTCGCGCAGGATAAACGAGATTCAACGCTTGCAGACTGAATTGACACATATCCTCGAAGCCGACGTCATCGGCGACTGGCTCCAAGAACCCAACGAATACTTCCTTGGGTTAACCCCTATCCAAGTAATTCAGCGCGGCGAGTCGGATCGGGTCTGGCGGCTGATTTGGCGACTTCAAGACGGCGTTCCGCTTGAATAATCGCGACACCGACACATGCCACGACAGGGCGAAGGAGCGCTACGTCCGTGTCCAGGACGGCACGCTGTTCAGATCGTTCGCATAAACCCGCCCACGCTTTTGTTCCCTAGGAGACGCCGGTATAATGCGGGTCTGGTCTGAACCTGCCCAAAGCTAAGGAGACTCCGGTTGAAATACGTGTCGACTTTGGCGGTCGTGTGCGGCGTGGTCTGCAGCGGCTGCGTGACGATGAGCGGCGAACACGCCGTGTTGCGGGCAAAGAACAAAGTGGCGCCCGCGTTGGTCCATGTGCGTCCCGTGAAAGAGGTATTCGCGGGGGGTAAGCGCGAGGAGATGACGGTTGTCGGCAGCGGCTTCATCATTTCCCCGGACGGGTTTGTCGTGACGAACGAGCACGTGGCCGGCGAGGCTACGCTGGTGCGTTGCGTGCTCTTCAATAAGGAAGAGGTCGAGGCCAAGGTCGTTGGTACGGATAAGCTGACCGATTTGGCCGTGTTGAAACTTGAGACAACGCATAAGTCACTGCCTTACGTGAAGCTAGGGAGTTCGCACCGGCTACAGACGGGCGAGACGGTGCTGGCGTTGGGCAGTCCGCACGGATTGGCCCGGTCGGTCTCCAAAGGCATTGTTAGCGTGACGGACCGATATCTCGGAGATCATGACGAGATGGTCTCTCCCTACAACACATGGATTCAGACGGACGCGGCGATCAATCCCGGCAACAGCGGCGGACCACTGGTAAACCTGAAGGGTGTCGTGGTCGGTGTGAACGCCAGGCGTTTGGGCGGCGCGGACAACGTGGGTTTCGCGATCCCAATCGACGATGCGAAGGAAGTTATCGACGAGATCATTAAGACCGGACGTGTGCAGCGGAGTTGGATCGGCGTGACGCTTCAGGAAGTGACGAGCAAGACCGACGACCCGAACCAACTGGGCGCGGTAATCGCCGATATTGACCCACTCTCCCCCGCCGCAGAATCGGGCCTGCGGGCGGGCGACGTGCTGCTGTCCATTGACGGCACACCTACCGACGCACGCTATGTCGAGGCTCTGCCGGCCGTGCGCAAGATGATCGCGGACCTTCCTGTAGATACAAAAGTCATGGCGAAAATACAACGCGGCGCGGAAACGGTGGATATACCGGTAACGCCAATCGAAAAGAGCGACGTTCGCGGGGAGGAAGTGGAATTCGAGGAATGGGGCTTTACGGCATCCGACGTAACGCCTTCGATTGCTCGCATGACGCAATTGCCTTCGACAAAGGGCATGTTCATTTCCGGCTCTCAGGTGGGCGGCGTGGCCGCCAACGCGGGGCTTCGACAGGGCGACATCGTACTGAAGGTCGATGGAAAAGAACTGGCGAATATGGCGGAGTTCAAGCAGTTGTACAAGGAACGTGTCGAATCGAAGCAGGCGCTTGTGCTGTTCGAGGTGAAGAGCGGGGCGCTGACGCGGTTCGTTCTGGTGAAGCAAATGGAAGGCGGCGGAACGCCCAGCCCCGAGGATAACGAGGATGACGGAGGCAGCTCCGATGAAGAATAAGTGGTCTATTGCTTTTGGCGCCGTGTTCACCGTCGCCGCCTGCGCAGCATGGGGGCAACCCATGCCCGCTTCCATTGTGGAAGACGTCTACGCGCGCATATCGCCGGCCGTGTGCATCGTCAGTTACTCGTCGGAGATCACGAACCCGAACACGGGGCAAAGCTCCAAGCGCAATACACGCGCCCTTGGGCTTATCGTAACTGCCGACGGACTCGTCTTGGCGCACGGCCACATGCAAGTGGACGACTCGGAGCCATTCAATATCAAGGTGACGGTCGGCACAGGCGATCAGGAGAAGGAGTACGACGCCAAGCTACTCAAGAAACCCGAAGACGTGAACGTGTGCTTCCTGAAGATCGAGCCCGGCTCGCCCACGGTGTTTCCGTTTGCGACTTTCGCGGCGGAGAAGCTGCGGATGGGCGAGGAAGTGGCGATCATCGGTCTACTGGGAGAGACGCTCGACTTCAGCCGGTCGATCATTGTACGCCGCGTTGGGGCGATCCTGGCGAAGCCGCGCACAACGTATTGCCTGGACGAGCGCCTGTTGTTTGGATATGTGGGCGGACCCGTGATCAATGCCGCTGGCAACGTCGTCGGCGTGGTCGGATTTGACCTCACCCTCAATGAGGGAGGAGAACTCTACGTTCGTAGCGGGCATCCACTCATTTACCAGACGGAGCTTTTGGAAGGCTACATCAAGAATCCCCCTGTGGAAGGCGAACCGCAGGTGGCAAAGGAGGAGGCCTTCCTGGGCGTATTCTCCCAACCTCTGACGGACGACTTGGCGGAGTACTGGAAACTACCCAAGAAGGGCGGCGTCGTGGTCGGCACTGTCATCGGGCCTTCACCGGCCGAGACCGCGGGCCTGAAACTTGGCGACGTTATCGTCAGCTTCAATGACGTGCCCGTGACGGCCAAACTCGACCGAGAGATCGTAGGCTTCACCAAACTGGTCCGCGATACGGGAATCGGCAAGCCCGTCCCGGTGAAGGTGCTTCGTGACGGCAAGACGCTCGATTTGACCTTAACGTTAACGCCGCGACCAAAGTCCGCACGCGATGCGGGCGAGTTCGAAGACAAGGTATTCGGACTGACCGTGCGCGAAATCACAACAGATGTGCGCATCTTGCTCAACTTGTCCGAAGATGTACAGGGCGTTATTGTCCGCCGTGTGAAATCGGGTAGTTGGTCCGATCTGGCGGGGATAGCACCGGGGACGATCATCCTGAATTTCGGCGACCATTCCGTGACGAATTTGCAGGAATTCCAGGATGCTGTAACCAAAGTTTCCGAAGCCAAACCGAGCGAGTTCTCCGCGTTTTGCCGCATTGGCTCGAGAACGGGCTTCTATCGCATCCAACCCCGATGGAACAATGGCACGGGCAATTAGTCTGACGCTGTTGATGGCAGTTCTCTCCGGCTGCGCCAAGCAGCCGGAGCGGAACTTGTTTGCCGAAGCCGAGCATTTGTATCTGGACCAGCGATACGACGAAGCAGTCGTATTGCTGAAACAACATCTGGCGCGACATCCCGAGGATGCCGGAGCGCACTTTTATCTCGGCACGTGCTATCTCAGTTCGCCGAAAAACGGTTGGCTGGGAATTGCTCAAGGAGAACTCCAAACGGCACTCGCGCTCTTTGAACGGCAGGGGAAGGTCAATCCGATACCGCGGTTCAACGACAGCACGTATTTTGAGCTCATTTGCCACATCAACTTGGCGAAAGTCTATTTGCGTTTGATTCTGAACATCATGGATATGGATTCCAGTCAATTGCAGTTGAATCGTCGAACGGCCGTGCGGACCCTTACCAAAGGCCTTCTGGAACAATATGAGACCGCGCAGCGGATTGATCCGCGCAATCCGGACGTGGA
>JBHEKO010000191.1:0-13082 GCA_041859475.1 Candidatus Hydrogenedentales bacterium | reverse complement strand
GCCTGCACGGCCAGCTCGCGCATACGCTGCAGAATGTTCGTCGATTCACTCAGCGAACCTTCTGCGGTCTGCACGAGACTGACGCCGTCTTGAGCGTTGCGCTGGGCAACTTGGGTGCCCGACACTACCGAGCGAAATCCTTCCGCAATGGCAAGGCCGGCGGGGTCGTCCTTCGCGCGGTTGATACGCAGGCCGCTGGACAAGCGCTCCAGCGACTGGTTCAACGCCTTGGTCGTGTTGTTCAGAGTGCGGGCAGCGTTCAGCGCCGCAACGTTCGTGTTAATCTTAAGTCCCATAGTAAAACCCTCCTTGAGTGGCTCTGGGGCATCCCTACCCCATACCTGTCCTGCACTGCCGCAGGGTCATCCCTGCCACCGCGGCAATTCGTGTATCGCGGGCCGTCCTTCGCGGCGCATCCCTTACGCCGCAGAGGACCTCTCCGGCTGCTAGGTCACCTCCTTTCCTTTGCTAGCTTCATTCCATCCTGGCGGTTTCGCGAGGAATGCCAGGCCGGATTCTGTGCTGCGTTTGCGACTCCGGCTACCCTTGAAGCAGGGTAAGCGCGGTTTGCGGAACAACATTGGCTTGCGCAAGCACGCTTGTGCCGGCGCTCACCAAGATCTGGTTGCGCGTAAACGAAATGGTCTCGCGGGCGATATCGGCGTCTCGGATTGCACTCTGTGCCGAGGCCGAGTTTTCCTCTTGGATTGCCAGTGTATTGATGGTGAACTCAAGACGGTTCTGGAATGCGCCGAGGGTGCTTCGGAGCGAGGAGACACTCTCGATGGCAGCATCGATCGTGCTCAGGGCGGCGACAGCGCCTGCAATGCTGGAGATGTTCACGTTACTGATGCCGAGGTCGCGCGTTGAGGCGCCACGCACCGAGATTACAAGGGTTTGGCCCTGTTGGGCGCCTGCCTGCAACGTCACGGTTTGCGCCGCGCTCAGCACGCGAAGGCCGTTGAACTCCGTATCTTGAGCAATGTCATCGATCTGCGAAAGCAATTGCACCACTTCGTCGTTCAGTGCTTTGCGATTGGTCGCGCTCTGCGTTCCGTTTGCCGCTTGCACGGACAGCTCGCGAATGCGCTGCAGGATGTTTGTCGTCTCGCTTAACGCGCCTTCGGCGGTCTGCACGAGGCTTACGCCATCCTGGGAGTTGCGTTGAGCGACTTGTGTGCCCTGCACGACGGAGCGAAATCCTTCGGCAATGGCAAGACCTGCGGCATCGTCTTTGGCGCGGTTGATGCGGAGCCCGCTGGAGAGTCGCTCAAGCGATTGGTTCAGAGAACCAGTCGAACGAGAGAGCGTGCGTGCGGCGTTCAGTGCCGCAACATTGGTGTTGATACGAAGTCCCATAGCGATATCCTCCTTGAGTGGTCGGCTGTGCGCATCCCTGCGCGCTTTCCAATTCCACTGCCATGTCCCTATTCACAGCAGTGCTTTGTGGCTTGTTTCCAAGCCACGGTTCTCCACAAAGATCGCCTCATCGGACGGCTTTGAATCTGGAGGCATCCCTACCTCCGGAAACCGGCACGACTCGAACGATCTGTCATCCCTGGATGTGGTGTGCGAGCACGTGGAAACACCCATGCCTCCCTATCCAGCGCAAGCGCTGGAAGCATGGGTTCGCGTCGTTGTTGGCGCTGGTGGGGCGCTCGGCGCTGGATGCGCCGGGCACGCTGAACTCCGAGAGTGCGAAGCGGTCCCTAAACCGTCCGTCTAATGGAGGGCAGTAATCCCGAGGCGTCTTTCGATGCTAGCCTCGCTTTCGCGAAGGCTTCCACGATCCCGCGATTCAACTGGCTGCTGGCGCTCGCTGGCGCCGGACCGGTGTCCATTCGGTTTCTCACCGCTGCATCCTCCTTGATCGGGGACCTAGGCATCCTTGCCTCGGTCGAATCCGCTGGCGTGGAGTTTGTCCACTCCAGCGTTTCTACGAAATATATCGGCAACTTGAGCGGGAACTTTAGCGGTATTTTTTTGGCATTGTAGCGGGGTATACGGACAAAAATTATCTATTTACAAAAGTACGCAACAGGCGAACACGAGCCAGAATTGCACACGTAAGTGCTTACTGTATAGTCGATTAACAAAAAGAGCCCGGCCACCGGACCTACTGGTATTTACCAAGGGTCGGTGGCCGAAGTACTCGAAGGAGGTAGTGACTTTCGAGATAATTTTTCTTTTATCCGCCGCCGAGAAGCTGGAGGGCGGTCTGCGGGATGACGTTCGACTGCGCCAAAACGGAGGTGCCTGCACTGACCAGGATCTGGTTTCGGGTGAAGGCGATGGTCTCGCGAGCGATATCCGCATCGCGCAGGGCGCTGTCGGCTGCCGAGGAGTTCTCTTCCTGGATGGCCAGGGTATTGATGGTGAAATCGAGCCGGTTCTGGAAGGCGCCAAAGGTGCTGCGCAGGGCGGCGACGCTTCGCAGGGCGCTATCAATGATACTGAGCGCGGAGACGGCGCCGCCAACGCTGGATATGGACACCGTGTTAATTCCAAGGTCCGTGGTCTTCGCGCCGCTGACGGCGATAATGAGCGTCTGCCCACCTTGTGCGCCGACCTGCAGGGTAACGGTTTGGGCGGCACTGAGCACGCGAAGACCGTTGAACTCGGTGTCGAGGGCGATTCGATCGACTTGTTGCAGCAGTTGCCGCACCTCGGCGTTTAGAGAGGAGCGATTCAGGTCGCTTTGCGTGCCGTTGGCTGCCTGCACGGCCAGCTCGCGGATACGCTGCAGCATGTTGGTTGTGGTTTCGAGCGCGCCTTCAGCGGTCTGAATCAGGCTGATTCCATCTTGCGCGTTGCGCTGCGCTACCTGAGAACCTCGGATAACCGTACGGAGGGCCTCAGAAATTGCCAGGCCCGCGGCGTCATCGGCGGCGCGATTGATGCGCAAACCGCTGGCAAGACGCTCTAAGCTGGTGTTGAGGGATGAGGTGGATCGCCGCAGAATACGAGCTGAATTGAGCGCGGCGACGTTGGTGTTGATTCGTAGCCCCATGACCGAAATCCTCCGTGATAACTACCTACCTTTGCTTCCGTGCATCGGTATCGAGCGCCGCGGTACGCGGTTGATAACCAGTCTATCGGCAGGAGGTATCGAAAGCTGTAGTCCGGATTTTTCGAAAATGCCCCGCCATGAAATCCCGTAAAATTAGGGACGCGCATCTTGGACTACTGGCAACGCTGCGGGGCGGGATTGGATCAGGTGGAGGATGTGCGCCTGAGGACCTTCTCAAGATTGCTCTGGGCGCCATGGTGGCCGGGTTCCAAACGAAGGCACTGACTGAAGGCTTCCTTTGCCTCCGCAAAGCGGCCTTGCTTGAAGTAGACGACGCCAAGATTGTTGTAGGCGGGGCCCAACCCGCCTTCACCTGCAAGGCGGAAATGATTCTTGGACTCCTCGAACAGGTTATCGTAATAGAAGAGTTCGCCCACGACATTGTGCAATTCGGGGTTCTTGGCCCCAGCCGCAACAAGACTCAGCAAATGGTCGCGCGCATCCGCCCGGCGTTCGAGGCGAAGCATCTGGTGGATGTACAGCCGTAAGCATTCTGTGGAATCCGGCAGCGAGTCCAGGGCCTTCTTGGATTCGACAACGGCGTCGATTAGCCTGCCGGCTCCTTCAATTGCGACGCTGAGGTAGCGGTGCCCTTCACTCCAGGTTGCGTCGTTGATCAACCCCTGCTCAAAGCACTCGATTGCGCCATCCCATTCTTTCGCGTCAGCGAGTACAACGCCGAGATTACGCCACGCCTCCGCCATGGTGGGATTCAGCTTGAGAGCCAGGCGCAAGGCCTGCCGTGCCTCCTCGTCCCGTTTGAGCATGTGCAAGGCAGCGCCGAGGTCCTTCAAGACGAGGGCGTTCGACGGATCGATTCTGAGCGACTCTCGAAAGGCAGAGGCGGCATTCATCCAATCGCCGACCTCGGCGTACTGATTCCCGAGCTCGGAGTGGGCCTTTGCGTCCGCAGGATCGGACTTGACCTTGTCGTGTCCGAGGCGCAAGTAGAGTTCCTGTTTTTCTCGAACCCGATCCGGGCTCTTCGAAAACGGGTAGTGTAGAATGGGAATGTCGCTGTTGGCGGTCTTCACGCCAAGGGAGTCCAGCGATCGATTCACAAGTTCGTGGACTTTTCCTTCGAACTTTGCGCCTTTCCGGTTCGCAAAGAGTCTGACTTTGGTGCTGGGAAACCAGCCCGCGAAGCCTCGTGCCTGGGGGTCGCCGGCTGGAGAGGGGGTGAATTCACCCACGGAAGTGTTGTTCGTAAAATTGCGGGTAGTCATTCGGTAACAGGTGTCCATCGGACCGATGGCGAGCTGTCGCAGACGCGCCACGTCGCCGGGAGCGAGTCGTTCGTCGGCATCGAGGATAAACACCCAGTCTTTGGTGCAAAGACGAAGTGATTCGTTGCGGGCGGCGGCAAAATCGTCGCACCAGATGAACGCCGTCGTGCGGGCGTTGAAGGCGCGGGCGATTTCCATGGTCGTGTCCCGCGACCCCGTGTCGACGATGCAGATCTCGTCGACGGCTCCTTGAACGCTCCTGAGGCATTCGAGCAGTTGGTCGGCCTCATCTTTGACAATCATTGCGAGCGATATCGAACCGGCCACCGGCTACATCCTCTCTTATCTAGATCGCCTGGTGCTTACCGGCGACGCATCTCCACCCTTCGAACATGGCTCTGAGCGAGGTGCAGGCTCTCATTTTGCTGCGTCCGATGCGGGGCAGAAGCCGTTTGTAAACCACAGGCGAAGTGAAGTCGCAGCATGTGCATATTGCGACAGGCTTGCGTATTCACCACCAAAGGGCAAATTCTACCACAGCCAAAAGGAGCACAACAAACGCGAGGAATTGTGGGCAGATCGGGCGTCATGGTCAGAACCGGGCATGAATCGACGGATATTTGGCGATTCGACAGACCGCAACGTGAGGATTGGGTGTCGCGACGAGGAAATCACGCCGGACATGCCATGACCGGCGAGATTTAACTCCGCTCGAATCAACTACTTGGCTTCTGGTGGCTCGTAGAAGGAAGAACTGCCCTTACATAGGCACGGCGATTGCAAAGCGTTTGTTAGTCATTTTAAGAATATCGCGAGGTATGCCGAGAAGATACCTTAGGAGGTGGTTATGATTTCACAAATGCGTTCATCTCCAGGTATGCTTGTGGATGGAGGGAAAGCTGTGTCCGCACACTGGTTCTATTCGATGGACGTAGATGGGGAAACCCCCATGAGCCGTGCCATGAAAAGCGGCCATTTGGCGCTCACGGAGTTCATGCTGCGCCAAGAGCGCGAAGATATGCCTGAGAATGCCGCCGGTGAGACGTTGCTTCAGCGCGCTTCGTACTGGGGGATGGAGCAGGCGGTTCGGAAGCTTCTGGCGGGCGGCGCAAATCCTGGCGAGCGTGACGACGTAGGCGAGACCCCTCTGCACAAGGCAGTCCGCCGAGGACATACCGACACGGTGAAGGCGTTGATCGAGAGCGGAGCCGATGTCAACGAAACCAACAAGTATGGCATGTCCACCCTGCATTGGGTGGCGTTGAACGGACGTGCGGACGTAGCGGAGATGCTGCTGGACTATGGAGCGGACATCAACGTGCGCGATGAGGCTTCGGGCGGGATGACGCCGCTTGCCATAGCCAAGCTGATGGGCTACGAAGATCTTGCGGAAGTGTTTGGTTCACGGGGCGGCACCTATTGAGCGTGGGCCAATAGCCTGCCGTTAATCAAAATACTGCCTTGATTGGTAGACAGCGCCCGGTTTTCACGCCGGGCGTTCTTGTTTATTGGAACGTCCTCAGTCTGCTCAGCCCCCCGCGGAACGCGCGCTACCGGCCCTGCAGCAACGGCACAACTTCGCTGATTATCTTCGCAACGGGAATTCCGGCTGCCTCCAATTTTGCGATCTTGGAGGCGGCGGTGTCGTCTTCCCCGCCCACGATGGCTCCGGCATGACCCATTCGCCTTCCGGGGGGCGCGGTAAGCCCCGCCATGAAACCGACGACCTTCTTCTTCATTTCGGACTTGAAGTAGTTGGCCGCGATGACTTCGTCCTGGCCGCCGATTTCGCCCACGATAACGACAGCATCGGTATTGGGATCGGCTTCGAACAAGGGGAGCAGGTCGATGAACGTACTTCCGATAATGGGGTCGCCACCGATGCCGATGCAGGTGGATTGGCCGATGCCGGCATCCGTGAGTTGCTTCACGATTTCGTAGGTAAGGGTGCCGCTGCGCGAGATCACGCCGACCCGGCCTGCCGCGTGAATCTGTCCGGGCATGATGCCGATCTTGCACGCACCGGGGGTGATGAGGCCGGGACAGTTGGGTCCGATCATCCGAATGCCTCGGGCCGTAAGCGCCTCGTAGGCTTCGAGTGCGTCCAGCGTGGGGATGCCTTCGGTAATTACCACGAGAAGCTGGATGCCCGAATCGGCGGCATCGAGCATGGCGGCCTTGGCAAACTTGGCGGGAACGTACATCACCGAGGCATTGGCGCCGGTCTTGTCGACAGCGTCTTTGACGGAATCGAACACGGGAAGCCCTAAGGCCTCCTGACCGCCTTTTCCGGGGGTAACGCCTGCCACGATTTTCGTGCCGTACTCCAGCATTTGCTGGGCGTGAAACGAGCCGTCTCTGCCCGTTATGCCTTGGACAACAACCTTGGTTTCGGCATTGATGAGAATACTCACGCCTTCCCTCCAACTTGGGCGGCCTTGGTAGCGCCGTCTTCCAGTGTTTCCGCCGCAATTAGCTTGGTTCCCTGAAGCAATGCGCGACCCTCGGCTTCGTTGGTGCCGATCAGGCGCACGATGATGGGAACGGGGACGTCGAACTCTTCAAGAGAGGCCAGAATGCCCTTGGCGATATCGTCGCATCGCGTGATGCCGCCGAAAATATTGATCAGGATGACCTTCACCTTGGGGTCTTTCAGGATCATCTTGAAAGCGATAACGACTTTCTTGGGATTCGAGCTGCCGCCCACATCAAGGAAATTCGCCGGGCTTCCGCCGAAGTGCTTGATGGTATCCATGGTCGCCATGGCCAGGCCGGCCCCATTGACCATGCATCCGATACTGCCGTCCAGCCGGATAAAGCTGAGGCCTTCGTCCTTTGCGCTCAGTTCATCAAGGTCTTCCGAATCCATGTCGCGCAACTCAAGAAGCTCGGGATGCCGCATCAGTGCGTTGTCGTCGAGCAACACCTTGCCGTCCAATGCGACGACTTGGCCTTTGTCGTCGACCACAAGCGGGTTGATCTCTACGAGCGAGCAGTCTTTGGCCGCGAACAGCCGTGCCATCTTCGCCATGATATCCGCGGCCTGGGCGGCTTGGGCCGGTTCGGGGAGCAGTTTCTTCGCGAACTCGAAGAACTCGGGAGGTTCCGCGAAACGAAGTTGCGCGGCGGCGATTTCGTGGCGGAGGATCTTCTCGGGGGACTGCTTGGCGGTTACTTCGATTTCGACGCCGCCCTCGGCGCATCCGATAAACACGCATTTCCGTGCGCCCCGGTCGATGAGGATACTCAGGTACACTTCTTTGACGATCGTGACGGCGGGGGTCACCAGCACTTGCCGAACGGGCAAGTCCTTGATGGTCAGGTCCAGTATGGTCTTTGCGGCCGCCTGCACTTCGGGTTGGGTGGAGATAACTTTGACGCCGCCGGCCTTGCCTCGTCCGCCCACGTGGACTTGAGCCTTGAGGACGATGGGCATTCCCATTGCCGCTGCCGCTTGCGTGGCGTCCTCGGGTGTCCGGACGACTTTTCCGGGCGGAGTGGGAATGTCGAATTCCTGAAACAGCGCTTTGGCTTGGTATTCGTGGATCTTCATGAGTGGTCCCCTGTTGGGCGCCGATTCAAACTGCCTTGCGATACGTGACGAAACTGGGACCGGGAAACGAGGTGCTTTCCGCGTGTAAGCCAATCCCACCGGGCGAGAGGATATCGGCAGTGGGTGGGAGATTTCAAACGGATGGAGCCGCGCAGGTGCGGGCCCTAGCACGCCGTTGGCACTCGACTAGACCCACGGGACTTCCTGTATACTGCAAGGGGCCAATCAAGGGGGGACTTCGAACCTTGGCAACGAAGCGCAGACTTCACCTCAGAATTGCCGTTGCGTTCTTCATTATCGGCGCACTTGTATTCTGGCTATCTTTCGTACCTACCGTTGGCCTTCAGAGCAATTTCTACGGCGACCTGTGCGAACTCGCCGGCACCAGTTCGCTCCTGATCGGCGCCAATCTCATCGTGCGCCAATTGAGCCGGTCGCGCTTGGTGGCAAGAGTCTTCCTTGTCGGCACCTTTTTCCTCGTGCTTGCGCGTTTCGCGGATTTTATGGAGGAGGTTCCATTCTACCGCGCCTTGCCGGTCGTAGGGGTGGGAGGAATAGGGCAGGTCCTGCTTGAGCGCGGCGCAGAAAGCCTGGGGTATATCGGCCTGTTTGCGACTGCTCTGGTTACCATGTATGAACTGGCCGCCGCGACGACGAATGCGGAGCACGGCGAGCAGCAATATCGGCAGCTATTTCAGTCCGCGCAGTACTTGGCGCGGGTCGTCGATCTATCCGCGGATGCCGTGCTTGCGGTTGACGAGGAGGGCAGGGTGCACGTGTGGAGCACGGGGGCTGAAAGGCTCCTGGGCTACACGAAGGAGGAAGCAAAGGGCCTCTGCATCAGCGATATTCTGGTGGAGGGGCTTGCCCACAATTCCGATAGTCTCGTGAATTGGGTTCGCGAACGGGGGGCGCTCAACGAAATCGAGGCCGTGGCCAAGCGCAAGAGTGGCGAACACTTTTCGGTCGGCGTCAGCCTGTCGCCACTGCCGAAGGTAAACGGCGAGCCCTCGGGCGTCAGCATGATTGTGCGCGATATCGAGGAGCGCAAAGGTTCGGAACGCGAACTGTTGGCGTCGCGCAATTTGTTGGCCGGGGCATTGCAGGCGGCGGATGTTGGACTCTTCATTATCGACCGGGAAGGCCGATTGGTCACCTACAACACGCGCGCGCGAGATCTCGTGGGGTTTGCCGACGAGGAGATGATGGGGATCGTCTCGGACTCTACCTTGGGGGCGGTCTTTGACGAACCGGGCGTGTTCGTGAACGCGCTATACGATACCGTGCTTACGAAAGGCGGACACGAGGAGTTCCGCCGGATAACGCTGCGGAGAAAAGACGGCGAGGTGCGAATCTGCAACGGGGCGCTTGCGCCGGTATTCGACGACAAGGGGAAGGTTATTGCCGCGGCGGGAGTCGTCGTCGACATTACCGAGCGCGAGGAACTTCAGGCGAAACTTCTCGAATCCCAGAAGATGGAAAGCGTAGGCAGGCTTGCGGGCGGCGTCGCGCACGACTTCAACAATTTGCTTGCGGGCGTGCTTGGGTATGCGTCGCTAATCCAGGAAGAACTTGGGCCAGGTTCGCCGCATCGGCAACGCTTGAAGACCATCGAAGAATCCGCGTTGCGGGCCTCCGACCTCACGAGACAACTCCTGACCTTTGCGCGGGGCGGCGCCCGCCACGTTGAAACGGTGTTGCTGAACGACGTCGTGTCGGAAACCTTGGCGCTATTGTCGCACACGTTGGACCCGAATATTCGATTGCAGGAGAGCCTCGACGCAGATTTGGATGCGGTTCAAGCCGACCGAACGCAGATGGGGCAAGTGTTGATGAATCTCTGCCTCAATTCCCGCGACGCAATCGAGGGGAAAGGCGAAGTTCGCATCACCACGGAAAATGTGGACGTGGACGAAGCACAATGCGAGCGGCTTCAGACCCCTCGTGCGGGGCGGTACGTTCGCTTGACCGTCGAAGACTCGGGGCGCGGCATGACCTTCGAAGTCCGGCAAAAGATGTTCGACCCCTTCTTTTCGACGAAGCGAACCGGGGAAGGCTATGGTCTGGGGTTGTCCGTGGTGTACGGAATCGTCAAGTCGCACAACGGCGGCTTGCTTGTGAATTCGGAGCCGATGAAGGGGACACGAGTCGAAATCTACCTGCCTTCTTCCGGGCCGGTAACGCTGGCGACGAAGTTCGGTTCCGAGGGGACGCACGCGCTGCTGGGTGGATCGGAAACGATCCTGGTGGTGGATGACGAGCAACTGATTCGCGCCCTGGTAAGGGACATTCTCGAAACAGGCGGCTACACGGTGATGGATGCTTCCACGGGTGAAGAAGGCTACAGCCTGTATGAGCAGTATCGAGACAAGATCGATCTTATCGTAATGGATATGGTGATGCCGGGGATGGGCGGGGCCGAAGCCCTGAAGCAGATTCTTGCCCTGAACCCCGACGCGCGGTGCATTGTTTCGAGCGGATACAGCACCGAGCGATACAGCGGGGGAGCGCTCGACGGCCGGTATGTCCGCTTTGTCGCGAAGCCCTTTCACACCAGCGCGCTCGTGACGGCTGTGCGTGTTTTGTTGGACGCGTAGTCCGTGTCTTGCGCCGCCGCGACGGAATCGAACGCGAAATGACTACCGGCAATGCACCGAACAGGCGAGAACAGGTTACATGATATCGGATGTTGAGCAACTGGAAGAGGAACTAAGCAGGCCGCCCGACCGGCTTGTGGAAGCGTTTCGTTCGTTGGATGGCGACGTACTTGTATTGGGCGCGGGCGGCAAGATGGGCCCCACGCTTTCGCGAATGGCGGTGCGCGCGGTTGCTGCCGCGGGCGTGCCTTCGCGCGTGCATGCCGTCTCAACCTTCTCGAATGCCGGTCATCGAAGACGGCTCGAAGACGCGAACGTCATCACGCATGCCACGGATGTCTCGAACCCCAAGGACTTGGCAAACCTGCCCGACGCGAAAAACGTCATCTACATGGTTGGGCGCAAGTTCGGGTCGTCGGGATCCGAATGGGAAACGTGGGCGACCAACGTGCTTGTATCGGCGGGGGTTGCCAGCCGGTACGCATCTTCGAACGTCGTGGTGTTTTCGTCCGGCAACGTATACCCATTGACGCCCGTGGACTCGCGTGGCGCGACCGAAGAAACCGCTCCCGCTCCCATTGGCGAGTATGCGATGTCGTGCCTTGGCCGCGAGCGCATGTTCGACTATGTGGCGCATCACAAGGGATTGCGCGCCGTTCACTACCGGCTCAACTACGCGGTGGAATTGCGTTACGGAATTCTCGTGGACGTGGCAACCAAGGTGATGCGCGGCGAACCGATCGATGTAACGATGGGATACGTCAATGTCGTGTGGCAAGGGTACGCCAATGCGGTCGCGCTTGAAGCCCTGGCGTGGTGCGCGAATCCCCCATTCACCTTGAATGTCACGGGACCCGAAACCGTCTCCGTGCGCGCGCTCGCGGAGCGATTCGGCGAATTGTTCGGCAAGACACCGGTGTTTCAAGGCAAAGAAGCGCCTACCGCGCTGCTGAGCAACGCGACGCGTTGTCACGAGATGTTCGGCGTGCCCGGCGTGGGTGTGGACACAATGATAACCTGGGTGGCCGATTGGCTGGCGCGTGGAGGGGCTACCCTCGACAAACCCACGCATTTTGAGACCCGTACGGGCCAATTCTAGGGGGACTGCATGCCGTTGCCAATGCTACCGAGACCAATCTGGAAACAGTTGAATAAGGGAGTCGTGATTCCCGCGCACCCACTGGCGTTGACAGCACAAGGGAAGTTCGACGAGCGGCACCAGCGTGCGTTGACGCGGTACTACTGCGACGCGGGCGCGGGGGGAATCGCGGTCGCGGTTCACACGACGCAATTTGCCATTCGCGATCCCAAGCATGGACTGTTCAAGCCTGTCATCGAGCTTGCTTCCGAGACGGCAACGGAATGGGAAAGCCGCAACAGACGCAAGGTCATTCGCGTGGGCGGCGTTTGCGGGCCAACCGCGCAAGCCGTGCGCGAGGCCACCGTCTTGCGCGACGCAGGGTATCACTTGGCCCTGGTTAGTCTGGCAGCTCTGAAAGTAGAGACCTTGGACCGGTTGATAGCGCATTGCAGGGCGGTGGCGGAAATCATGCCGTTGATGGGATTCTACCTGCAGCCCGCCGTGGGCGGCCGCGTGCTGCCGATCGAATTCTGGAGGCGCTTTGCCGCCATCGAAAACGTGGCGGCGATCAAAGTCGCGCCGTTCAATCGCTACCAGACGCTGGACGTGGTGCGCGCGGTGGTCGAAGCAGAACGTGAAGACGAAGTCGTGCTATACACCGGCAACGACGATCACATTGTGTTGGACCTGGCGTGCGATTATTCGATCAAGCGCGGAAGGCGCTGCATTCAAGTTCAGTTTCGTGGCGGGCTGTTGGGACATTGGGCCTGCTGGACAAAGATGGCCGTCAAACTACTGCGTGAACAACTTGCGTATCGCCGGGCTCAAGTGTATCTGAATCCCCCCGCACTGGCTGAGTACGCCAACGAGATCACGGACATGAACGCGGCCTTGTTCGACGCGGCGAACGGGTTTCGCGGGTGCATCGCGGGGATTCACGAAGTGCTGTATCGCCAAGGCTTGCTCGCAAGCACGCGGTGCCTCGATCCCAACGAGGTTCTATCGCCGGGACAAAAAGAAGAGATAGACCGGGTGTGTGCGGCCTATCCCCATTTGACGGACGATTCGTTTGTGCGCAAGAACCTCGATCGGTGGCTTGCGTGATGCGTCAAGTCTACGCGTGCGCGCGCTCGTATGCGGCGATCTTGTCCTCGTGGCGCAATGTCAGACCAATGGTATCCCAGCCATTCAGCAGGCATTCCTTCTTGAAGGGATCTACGTCGAAAGCGATGGACGATCCATCCGGCTTCACGATGTGCTGGGCCGGGAGGTCAATTGTCAATGAGTAGCCTTCCGTAGCGCGCACTTCCTTGAACAACTGCTCGATGATGTCGCTCTTCACTACGACGGGCAGCATGCCGTTGTTGAAACAGTTGTTGAAGAAGATGTCGGCGTACGACGGCGCGAGAATGCAGCGGATGCCGTAGTCGTTCAACGCCCACGGGGCATGCTCGCGCGACGACCCGCAACCGAAGTTGTCTTTCGTAAGCAAAATGCTTGCGCCTTTGTAGCGCGGCGCGTTGAACTCGAAATCGGGATTGAGCGCGCCGTCGGC
>JBHEKO010000002.1:0-16293 GCA_041859475.1 Candidatus Hydrogenedentales bacterium | reverse complement strand
TCCCCGTGGTTTGAAGCTCTTCCCGCTTAATTGCGCACTAATCGGTGTTCATCGGTACATATCGGTGGCGAATGCGTGACCGAATTCTTTTCTTTTCGTGTGTTTCGTCTGTTTCGTGGTTGAGTCTCTTGGGTTGCGGCTCTGCTCCGCTGCATCTTGGTGCCCTTGGTGGTGGAATCCTCCACGACACCAATAAGAAGGAAGCATCGAAGTCTCTTGAAGCGGGAAACATCTCCGCCAAACACCCCCGCGCATCGTAGGTGTACACCGTTCGGATGCCGTTCGGCGCAAGCACCGACACCGGCTGGCCAAGCCCATTATACTCATATTCCCACACGAGACCGACCGGCGCAGTGATCGTGCTCAACTCGTTCCGGTCGGTGCAGGGGAGAGTATATTCTTGCAATTGGAACAGATAAATTAATATGCGCATTAGAAATATGCGTCTGTTCCCCCAATTTCCCCTCTATTTCCCATTTCCCCTCTAGTCTCTTATTCTGTCCCCTTCCCAGATTGATGCTAATTGCAGGTCTGGATAGGTCCACTGCTTACACTGAGCTTCGGCGAAGTTGCATTGTATTTTGAGGCAAATGTGAAACCCCGTTGAGGTTACAATCTCTACAGTATGCACAAGCATCAGACTACTGAAAACGCGAATCTCGGAGGGCGCTGTAGTCACGTCTTTGCGGTGATTGGTTGCCCAATCTTTTGCGCCTTCAGGTGTTCCCGGAGCCCAATCGATCAGCCCTCCTGATGCGACAGCTTCGATACAAGAAACGGCGAAGCGCTCCACTCTCCATCGCGTAAAGCACAAGTTCGCAGGAAGCATCAATAGAGCTAGTATTGTGGCACTAATTGCCAAAACACGTCTGCGCCACACTTGAACAGAATTGGGACGCTTCATTCCCCTTGAGGAAAGCGAAGTGCGAAACCACACAAACAGCACCGCACAGAAGAAAGTGCAAACAAGCATCAATGGAAGCGGACTGGTATCCAATGCCGTGCCTCCCATTCACAGTGGCAAACTTCCACAGATTTCAAGTAACCACCTTCGAGATACCTTGTCATCAATCTTGCCTGAAGCGAGAAGTTCTCGCTCAACAACTCGAAAAAGGCGGTCCAGTTCGACCACAAAGCCTTTAGTTTTCCACGGGATACTCTGGATGGGTTGCGTTCCATCTAGCAAGACATCCTGATCTACAAGCATTGCGTAGAGAGTTTATAGAGTTGCCGGCGCCCTTAGGGAGCGGTAGCCCCATGCCTGCCCCTTCTGCTGTCTTCTCTTGTGGTGACACGGCGCGCCGCCCTTGGGTCAAAGACACACAGGCACTGCCGAGCATTGCCCGAGAACTCACTTCACACGCAGCACCACAATGCCGCATGAACTCCCTATATCCCTTTTCTTCCTCAGACACATCTTCATTGGGATCGTCTAGCTGGAATTCTGGAGTGTTACCCGAATTTCCCCAGTAGCTCATTGCTGTACTCATTGTCCCCGCACAATCACCCGCCAACACTAAACTGATTACTCCAGCAGCAATTAGTGCCCACCAGATTGCCGCAAGGTCACCGTGTAGGTCGATATGATTGATGGAGTTCCCTCCAACGTAGTTGTAAGCATGGTACCGCAATAAGACGTGTTGCGGGTCCCTCTCCGTCCACCGCGCCAGCCCCGGAGCATAGTACCGATACGGCGCGAAATACATGCCCGCCGTGGAATCGAAGTCGTGGCCGGTGTAGGTGCGGGTGGCGGAGGCGCCTTGGGAGACCGGGGCGCCGTAGGGGTCGTAGTCGAAGCGGGCGAGGGCGGCCTTGGCTTGATTGCGGATGGTGCGCGTAGACCCGAGGTGATCGTGGGAGTAGTAGCGCGGCGTGCCCGTGACCGCGTCGTAGCCCTGGATATCCGCCAACACGTTTCCGCGCGACGACGCTGGGTCGTCGATGACGTAGTGGATGTTCGGGACTGCAAAAATCCCGTTCACCGACTCTTCGATTACGTTATACCCCGCGTCCCACCAATAGTATGTTAGATTCGAACCTGCGGTCCGTATCCGCCGCTTGCCATCGCCGCCGTACTGGTACGTCACGTTGCCCTCATCGCGGAAATTCGACGTGACGCTGCACAGCTTGTCGTGGCGAGTCGCAATTGGTTGCACCTGCCTCGATGAAGCTGGTGCAGGGTGAACCACAGACTGCCGGGATCCCCGGAATCGCCGGTAACCACGAAGCCCGCGAGGCACGCGCGCCGCGTTCGGCAAACGCCGCGCTACCAAATGCATCGCAGGGCAAATCCGAGAGGATTGGCAAGACCGCTTGCCGCTGCGCTTACGCTTCGGTCCTGAAACTCTGTGGTGTCCGTGGCTCTGTGGTGAAATCTCCGGAGAATTGAACCACGGAGCCACGGAAGTCACGGAGAAGTCAGAAGGACGAAGAGGGAACGCCTGCAATTCATCGACGTTGAGAGACTGGCGAACGAATGCACACTTCGCGAGCGCATTGGCTCTTTCCGCAGCTATCCCCGCGTGCGCATTCACAACTCTGTTCTACCACAGACGCGCCGCAAATGGAAGCGGCTTCTGTGTGGCAATCCACTCACCAACAAACGCTCCCCCTATTTTCCCCATTCTTGCCTGTACTGCTGTCTGCCAACTTCTTCGTCACGATCACTTTCACAGAAGTTGATTCTCTCCTCTTCTCTGCGTTCCTCCGCGATCTTTGCGGCTCTGCGTTGAGATTGCTCCCGATTGAGTTGTGGCTCACCTGCGCTCTCCTTCTGTGCCCGTCCGTACCCCAATCTAACACCTTCTTCGGCCTTTTCGCGGATGCTTGCCCCCAATTCCAGTGCAACAAACCGCCGCATATATATAGGAAGTGTCACAACGCAAGAGGAACCGAACCCATGTGTACACACACCGTTTCCACAACGTGCTTCGCCCGGTCCCGCTCCAAAGACAGGTCCGCCGCCATCGACGCGAGAGAAACCCAACCCCACCCCCGCATCCACGGACCCCGCTTCCCCGACGGAGCACCTTACGCCAACACCGCGGTCCCTCGGCGCATCGTCAGGGGGTGCCCCGACAAGCTGGGACAACCGCCCGGCCTGTCCTTTACTGGATTCAGAGACGCTAACTCAAGTTTCTCATTGATCTTACGAGCTTTTACGAGCGAATCCTGCGCCGCGCCCAACGTCCACGACCCTCTCCAGGACCCCCTTGAATCGTCAAAAGATCCACGGCTGCACCCCCCCACGGAGATTTGGACACGGTCCCAAGCACGCGACATCACGGTCCCCAATCCAAGAATCCAAAATCAGCACCCCCCCTTAAACCGACAAAATTTCCCCTCGGGATCCCCCCGCACGGAGGCATCAGCGCTTCGACTCCGGTTCTATGTAGCGTCCGGTCTCTGTGCCGGACGTCCCCGCCTTTGCTGCGGTGAGGCGAAACCGATGTCTGGCCTATTCGTAGCAGGTCCTATCGCGCCTGCCGGTGTGGTGCGCGAATTGAATCCCTATCCTCGCAATCACTATTCTGAACGTGGGAATGCGCTCGAACAAGGAAGCCAAAGCAATACGATGAAGAAAAGCACCTCGTCTGGACTGTTGACATTCGGCGAACTTGAAACGCATTTCGTCTCTTTGTTAACCAGAGGCAGCACCGGAGCCATCCAACTGGTTGACGCCGTCCTGAAGCATGCCGTGGCCTATCAGGCTAGCGATGTGCATATCGAGCCTCGCGAAGACAAGACGATCATTCGCTACCGGATCGACGGCCTGTTGCATCCCGTCGCGCATTTGCCTGTCGAACAGCACCCCAAAATTGTGGGGCGCATCAAGGTGCTTTCGCGCATCGTGACGTATCAGAAAGACATGCCGCAGGATGGGCGCATCGACGCGGCCTCGGTCCCGCTCGGCAAGCCCATGCGCGTGTCCACGTACCCCACCGTGCACGGCGAGAAAGTGGTTGTGCGGGTCCTGGGCACGAACCCGGTCCTGTTCTCGCTCGATGAGCTTGGCTTCCGGCCGGAAGTCGTCTCGGCGCTGCGTCAGATCATGCAACGCCCTCAAGGAGTCTTCCTGCTGACGGGTCCCGCTTCGAGCGGCAAGACCACTTCGATCTACGCGCTTCTGCATGAACTTCATCATCTGCGCGGCGCGGTTGCCAACCTGGTGACCATCGAAGACCCCGTGGAGTACCGCCTCAACTTTGCCACCCAAACCGAGATCAATCCCCACGCCGGTTTCACCTACGACGCGGCCTTGCGCTCGGTGCTGCGCCAGGACCCGGAAGTCATCATGTTGGGCGAGGTGCGCGATTCGGAGACCGCCCGCGCCGCGATCCAGGCGGGGCTGACCGGCCATTACGTCATCAGTACAATCCACAGCGGCACGGCCGCCGGTGTCTCGACGCGGCTCATGGATATGGGCATTGAACCGTACATGATCACGTCGTGCCTTACGGGCGTCCTGGCCCAACGCCTCCTTCGGCAGAATTGCCCGAAGTGCGCAACAAAGTACAAACCGCCGGAGCCTCTTCTCAAGCAGTATGGGCTCACCGCGCGTTCCGGCAAGTTCCGGCGCGGAACTGGTTGTTCTTCGTGCCATGGCATCGGCTACCAGGGACGCCGTGCGGTAGGCGAGTTCCTGCCGCTCACCGATGAAGTCGCCGAGGCCATTTTGAATCGGCGGCGGACCGCGGATGTCCACGAGATTGCCGTTCGGAACAAGATGACTACGCTGACACAAGACGCACTGGAAGTGGTTATCGCGGGCGAGACGACCCTGGAAGAAGTGCAGCGGGTGTTGCCCGTCGAGAAAAGGCCGGACTGAGCCGCTCGGCGGCGGAATCTAGAGGGCGTGGAATCCGGACAACTGCGTGAAGCACGTAAACACGCTGCCGTAGATGATGCCGATACCAACGGCAATGGCCAGGAGCACGAAGGGGGCGCACACATCCACGAGTATCTTGGACGTTCGCAGGGCTTCCCGGCGATAGGTGCGCGCCAGCCGGCCGAGCGTGTCCGCCAGATATCCGCTGCTTTCGCCCAAGGCCAGCATCTCGCGGTACGAGACGGGCAGCAGGTCTTCGCCTTGGACCGCGACCTTTAGCGAGTCGCCCTCTTTTACGCGCTTAGCCAAACGCATGAACACATTCTGGAATATCGGGTTGATGCCCGATTCCGCGGCAGTCTCCATGGCTGCGTCGAGGGGTACGCCGCCGCCCAGGAGCCGGAACAACACGGCCGATACGTGGGCAAGATTGCGTTTGATGAAGATGCTTTGAAGTCCGGGGACTTTCAACACGAACCGGCCAACCTGTTTCGCGGACCCTCCGCCGACTCCTTCCGATCCCCGCGACCAGAAATAGAAGACGATGGCAAACACGACCAGCAGGGATACGGCCAAGATGCCGTTGGTTGCCAAAGGGTATCCTCGCAAGAAAATAAGTACGCGCAATGGCAGAGGCGCCTTGACATCAAATTCGGATACGATGAGCATGATCTGCGGCAGAGTCCAGAGCCACATGACCCATGCCATGGCAATTCCGAACAGGGAGACGGCCCCGACATACACGATGTGGCTCACGAAGTGCGTGTAGAACTTGCCGGAAGCGATCAGTTCTTCTTCCAACTCGCAGAGACACTCGTAGACACGACCGGTCGCTTCCCCGCTTCGCACCATGTCCACATAGTATCTCGGGAAGAAGCGTCCGCGCCGTTCCATGGCCCTATGGAGCGTGTCGCCTTCCGACAGATTCTGCCGGATGGCGAGCAGCAAGTCGCGAATGCGCACGCTCGGAGAATCCAGCGCGCACACGAGAAGCCCTTCCACGAGCGGGGCTTTGGCCTTGACCAATCGCGCCAATTGGCGGGTCACCAGGATCAGTGCCTGTTGGCGGCGCGTGTCGGAGAGGTAGCTCGGGCCGCGCCAACGCGCGCGTACTTCCGTCGCGCTACTCACTGAAGCCGGTGTCGACATCGTGCCAATGCCCTTCTATACGTGTGCCGAGCGCCGCATTACGACGCGACCAGACTCGACAGGTTGAACACGGGCAAGAAGGCGGCCGTGATGGTGAAGAGCACCAGCAGGGCAATCAAGGCGACAAAAAGCGGCCCCATCAGGACCGATGCCAATCGCGCCCAGTGGGCCACCTCTCGGTCGCAGATATCCGCGAGATTCAACAGGGATTCGGCCATGTCGCCGTGTTGTTCGGATTGCCCCAACAGCCACACGAAGCTGGGGCGGAACAGGCGCGTCTGGCTGAGGGCGCTGGAGAGCGTCTCCCCCTTCGAGACCAGCATCGCGGAATCCAAGCCGGCTTGGCGGAAAACCCCGCCACCTGCCGTGGAACCTGCGAGGATGAGACTCTCGGTAGCCTGGGCTTTGTTGGTCAGCAGCAGTCCAAGCGTGCGGCAGAAGCGTGCAATCAACGCGGTCGTATAGACTGGGCCCAGCACGGGGAATCCCATCTTCATGCGCTCGATAAACATGTCCACGGCCCCGGCTTCGTTTCGCTTCCGCGCCAGGAAGACCCGTGTCAGAAGGACGACCAATACAATCACGGCAACTTTCGCGACAAACCCGAAGAGGCCTCCCCACCGCACGAACTCGCCAAAGTACAGGGCGAGTCGTGTTGCCAAAGGCAAACTCTCCAGCTTCCCAACGGACGCGTATATCTCCGCGTACTGCGGGATAACGACCGCGCTCAGGAACGCAAAGATGGAGAAGGTCGCAACCAGCAGGAACACTGGATAGGCCAGCATCTCGCGCATCGAATTGCGAATGTCGGTCATTCGGTTCGAATAGGTCGACAAATGGCTCAACACGCCGGGGAGATTGCCGGTCTGTTCGCCGGCCTTGATCAGGCTCAGGAAAACCGGTGGAAAGGACTCGGAATGGCGGCTAAGAGCCTGATCGAGCGATTCTCCCATCTCGAGATGCTGGTGAACGTCCTCCAGCACAGCCTTGAGCTTGGGCGAATGCACGTCCTTTGCCAGCAACCCCATCGCGCTCGACAACGGCAAATGACTTTGCGTGAAGATCTCCAACTGCTCGGAAATGGTCGTCACGTCTTTCCAGCTCAGGTTCACCGCCTTGATGCCGGAGGTCTCCACCTTTCCAATTGGCTTGATGGTGTTGACCCGAAGGCCTCGCTCGCTCAGGGTCAACGCAACCGAGTGCGGAGATTCGCCCTCGATCTTGCCTGTCTGGACTTTTCCGTCGGCGTCCATCGCCTCGAAAGAGAATTCTGGCATCTTCAGTTTCCTCGCCACCGCGAATCGAGACCCGAATCGCTCGACTGCCCGCGTAGACCTATCCGATCGTGTCGTCCGTCTATTGTCATTTCACAGCCCACGCCACGAAACCTGTTGAACGGGGCCGATTGCGCGTGAAGTGGCTGCGTCCGCGACCAGACTCTCGCGGCGAAACACCACTTCGATCGCGCGCTTCACGGCATGCCGCTGTGCAACCGCATATACACTGTAGCGTCCCGCCTCCGCGGGGTCGTCCACGGTTCCATTCTTGTCGTTATCGACGGCATCCGCGCCCCAGTCCGCGACGACCACGACGTAGTGCACGCCGGGAAGTTCCGGAGTCGACGCTGGCGCTACGCCCGGCGCATCCAGCCCGGGCAGCAGGTGGGCCGCGGTGGCCCCGCTCCACTCCGCGGGACGTTGCCATTGATCGACGCCGATGTTTCCGCTGAGTCCACTCTCCAGGGCAATCCGGCTTTGAGCCACGGCCCACTCCGCACCTTGAAGACTCAACTCCGAATCGAGGTAGGCTTCGACATGATTCCGATTATACATGAGCACCGTTGCCACGCTGCTCGTAAGGATGCTGGCAAACACAATGAAAACCATCGCCACGACCAGCGCCGCGCCGTGAGAATCTGTATGGTATCGTTGATGCATGGTCAGTTCCTCGGGGCCACGAATGCCGACAGCCGCGCGGCAGCCGAATTCCCGAACTTCGTACCCGAACGTGTCTCCACCGTCACCAACACGCCACCCGGAGCCGCTTCGAACCACAGCCCGCGGTTCAAGATGCCGTCGCCGTTAGCGTCCTCGTCCGCATCGAGTGCGCCATTGGTATTGCGATCTTCGTTCGGAATCAAGGCATTCGCAAGAACACGCACGCCCCCCTCGGCGGTGACGAGGATCAACTGTGCTTCGCGCACGCCATCTTTGTTGGCATCGTCGTAATCGCGGGTAAGGGTGTGCGCCCCGCTCAGTTCTATCGCGCCGGATGCGTCCACGGCGGAGCCATTCCCGTCCGCGTCGACCGCTATTCTGTAGGTCAGCATTTCGCCGGGAACATTGGCAACGCTCGCGGAGGCCGCTTGCCGCACTTCGTCCGAGATGGCTTGAATGGCCTTTCTGGCCTCGTCGCGCGCGGCCACCTTTCGGGTCATCACGTTCGACGCCCCGTTCATGCTGAAATACAGTTGCGCGACCACGCCCATGAGAATCACGAACAGCGTGCTCGCGATCAGGAGTTCCACCATCGTGAATCCGCGGCGGTCCACTGGCGCTACTGTTGGCATATCACCCCCGAGGAAAGATTGATCGGAACACCGTGAACGTCCTTTCGAGTCACGGTGACGCGCACGGTTAGGGGCGCCGTCAACGGCGATGACAAAGTGGATGTGTCAATTGGGATGGGCAGATAGTTGCCATCGGCGGTCTGGCAGTGCACTTGCCATACTTCGCCGTTCTCCGGGGCAAGGGCTGGCTGAAACGAACCGGCCACGACTTCCTCAGGGGCCGCGTGGCGTAGACCGTCCAAATAGCTGGACATACGGACAGCGGCCCGCTCACGCTGTTCGGTCACCGTGGCGAGGCGATTGAACGAAATGAGCGAACCTACAAGAAAGGAAAGAGTTACGACGAGAATCCCCAGCGCGAACAGCACTTCAACCAGTGCCATACCTGTGTTCTTCCCGAACGGTATCCCCCGATTCTCATGATTTGTCGGCGCTGGAACATCTGAAGGCATAATGTTATCCATACTCGACTCGCTTCATTGTGCAGCAACGCAGTCCTTTTGTCAACGCAACGCGGCGTCTCATCGAATTCTAGTTGCGCTCTAACTTCAATCAAACCTTGCCAAATTAGCCTATTAGTGCTAAGGTAACACTATGGTCTGCGGCAAAAGTGCTCGATTCCCAGAGCCGCGTTTCTGCTGAATGTACCTTGAATGCAGGTGAGTGTCGATCCAGGAATTTGGGGATTGCATCCCCCCGTGTCCCGGGGGAACAAAAGGAGAGAGAGCGATGTCGAGAAGTAAAGGCTTTACGCTCATTGAACTGCTCGTTGTTATTGCCATCATCGGAATCCTAGCTGCGATCTTGCTGCCCGCTCTGGCCCGTGCGCGCGAAGCGGCCCGCCGCGCCAGTTGCGCCAACAATCTGAAACAAATCGGCTTGGTCCTAAAGATGTATTCGAACGAATCCAAAGGAGAGAAATATCCGCCGTTGGCCGGTGGCGCAGTCTACATTTTGGACGGCGTGACAGGCGAGACGGCCAACTGCAACACGGACGACACTCCTGATCAAGCGGTGAATCCGCAGTCGGTTTACCCGGAGTACGTGACGGATTGGAACATCTTTGTCTGCCCATCTTCCCCGGATCGCGCCGATGCGGCGGACCAGTTGAGAGTGATGGAAGAAGGCTGCCCATACGCAGGTTATACCGATGACCTTCAAGACAGCTACCTGTACACAGGGTGGTTGATTGACGGTTTGGGGGCGACCGATGATCGGTTCATCAATCTCCTCGGAGTTGATGTCTCTAGCCAGTATATAACAGCGATGCAGCAATTGCAGGCGGCAGAATCGTTGAACACCTCGACTTCCGGCTTCCCTGCCGACCCAGTGGCCGCGCGCGCGAAGCTTGACAGCGACTTGAATTTGGGCGCACCGCTCGGCACGGCAAGAGGCGCCACGCTCTATCGTCTGCGCGAAGGAATCGAACGCTTCTTGATTTCGGACATCAACAATCCCGCGGCGAGCTCAAAGGCGCAGTCTCAAATAATCGTGTACTACGACATAGTCAATTCGGATCCGGCTTCTTCGAGAGGGTCCTCCATGAATCACGTCCCGGGTGGCGGCAATGTCCTTTACATGGACGGTCACGTCTCCTTCTTGAAATACAGCACAAATGGTGAACCGCCTGCGAATGCGCGCACGGCGAACACAATCTATGTCATCACAGAGTTGGGGTCCGCCATGTAGGCGTGGTCTGCACTCTGATTCCAGAGTTCAAGGGCAGGGCTTCGGCCCTGCCCTTCTCGTTTTCTTACCCTCCATCTGCTACTCTTCCTGCTCACACGCAGTAGGAACCCACCTCTATGATAGGCACAGGTACGATCATCAACGCCGCAACGGTACTCGCCGGCGGCTCCCTCGGATTGCTTCTCGGGCACCGGCTTTCGGAATCGGCGCGCAGGACAGTGCTGACCGGACTCGGTCTTTGTTCCATGGCGCTTGGCGTGAAGATGGCCATCGTCACCCAGAATTTCCTCGTCGTTATCCTGAGCGTCCTCGCGGGGGGAATCATCGGCAACCGGTTCGGCATCGAAGCGCGCCTGTCTACCGTAGGCGACAAGTTGCAGCAGAAGGTGTCTCGCAACGGGAGTCCCCAAGCACGAGTGACAGAAGCTTTCGTCGCGAGCAGCGTCCTGTTTTGTGTCGGGCCGCTCGCCGTGCTTGGATCGATTCAGGACGGTCTGTTCGGGGATTACAAGTTATTAGCAGTAAAGAGCCTGATGGACGGCTTTTCCGCGATGGCCTTTTCGGCGGCCATGGGCTGGGGCGTATTGCTGAGCGTGGTCGCGGTGGTCGGATACCAGGGCGGCATCACGCTCGCGGCCATGCTTTTCGCGGGAATGCTGTCGGGCGGCTTGCCGGAAGATAACCCCGCCGTGATAGAACTCGGCGCAACGGGCGGCATTCTAGTGCTGGCTATCGGCTTGGGCCTAGCGGATATCAAGCGAATCCCCGTGGCGGATTACCTGCCCGCGCTCGCCATTGCCCCGGCGATGGTGGTGGGATTGCAGTGGCTGGGAATGGGAATAGGGTAGGGTTTGAAGTTTGAAGTTTGAAGTTTAGCGTCTGGGGTCTAGCAGGGCGCATACGACCCATATGGCCCATATGGCCCATACGACCCATACGACCCATACGACCCATACGACCCATAGACTTCGGGTCTCCCGATTCCCCGCGCCACTTCTGACTTCTGACTTCTGACTTCTGACTTCTGACTTCTGACTTCTGACTTCTGACTTCTGACTTCTGACTTCTGACTTCTGACTTCTGACTTCTGACTTCTGACTTCTGACTTCTGACTTCTCTCCCCACTTGCATCCCTCATCCCCTCGGGGTAGTCTCTGCTTCGTCCTTTGCTACACCTACGAGGAAGACCATGAACGCAGAAATCGTGATGATCGGCACCGAGCTATTGCTCGGGCAGATTGTCGATACGAATGCCACGCACATAGGCCAAGTGCTTGCCGAAAACGGCATCGGGCTGTATCAGAAGACCACTGTCGGCGATAACCGGCGGCGCATCGTGAACGTGCTTGAAGCCGCACTGCAGCGTGCCGAAGTCGTACTGACGTCCGGAGGTCTCGGACCGACGGAAGACGACTTGACGCGCGAGGCGGTATCGGATGTGTTTCGGCAGCCGTTGGAGACGCGCCCGGAATTGCTCGAGGAATTAGAGAAGCGGTTTGCCTTCATCCGCCGTCCAATCACCGAGAACAACAAGAAGCAGGCCATGGCGCCGTCGGGCGCGACAATCATCCCCAATCCCAATGGGACTGCGCCGGGGATTATTTGCGGCGACGCGCGCGGCGAGATTCTGTGCATGCCCGGCGTGCCGCACGAGTTGAAAGCGATGCTCGCCGACAGCGTGATTCCGTATCTGCGCGCGAAGTACGGCATTACGGGAGTCTTGCACTATCGCGTGCTGAAGGTCTGCGGCATGGGGGAATCGTGGGTGGACGACCGCATGGGCGACCTGATGGCCACGCTGGAGAACCCCACCATCGGCGTTCTCGCGTCGCCGGAATGGGTCCGCATCCGCATTACGGCGCGGGCCGGCAGCATCGCCGAGGCGAACACGATGATTGACGAGGTGGAAGCGAAGGTGCGCGAGCGGCTGCCGGGGCTGATCATGGGTGTGAACGACGATACGTTGGAGGGGGTTGTCGCGCGGCTGTTCGAAGAACGCGGTTGGTCGCTCGCCGTTGGCGAGACCTTTAGCGGCGGCGTCATTGCGCAACGGCTCGCTATGGAAGGCGCGGCGTGTTTCGCGGGGGCCGAAGTGCTTCCGTTCGAAGCGTTTTCCGGACCGAACTGGACGGAATCCGCGCGCGCATTCGCCGCGGTCGTCCGCGAACGGTTCCAATCGGATTGCGCGCTGGGGATCGCAACAGACACCGAGACACGGACCATCCATGCGTGCTTTACCACGCCGGAAGGCCAGACGCATTGGGAGGCAGGCTACGGCAAGCTAGATCCACTGACGCAACTTCGCACCGGCGTCACCTGCTTGGAACGCATTCGGCGCTGCCTGACGGGCGTCACGTCTCCCCAGAAATAAGAATGCCCTTGGAGTTCCAAGGGCATTCGACGTGGAGCATTCGTCAATCCATAATCGAGAGATCCAAGAATTGATCTACTTCTCGTTGAGGCGCTGTTCCCAATCGTAGTCGCGCGCGGTGACGATGTTTTCCATGCGCCGGATGCGGCGCTCGAGATTGTCGAAGGTGCGCTTCAACCGTTGGAGCGCCATGCCGCGCGAGTTCACATAGGAATCGTAGAATTCCTGATCGCTGTCTTCGCGGAACGGGATCACCGGCTCGGGCTTGATCAAGAGCGCGGCCACGACGTAGGCGCCGAGCATCGGCCAGATTCCCGTGAAGAAGCACGCGAAGACTGTCGCCACGCGCACCCAAAACACGGGCGCATCGATGTAGTTGGCGAGTCCGCGGCACACTCCGAAGATCACGCCACAGCGAGACCGGTAGAGGGTCTTTGAACCGCTTGCGGGATATTGCATGTCGTAACCTCCTGTGTCGTCACCGTTGCCGTAACCGCGCCGGTGCGCGTGCCGCATGAAACGAGCCTCGCGCTTGAGATCGCGGGCTCTCCGTCGCATTTCGCGCCAACTGCCCGGATGTCCTTCATAGCGACTCACTGCACGCTCCCTTTCCGCTCGCGCTCCAAGAGCAAGGTTTCCAAGGCTTCGACCCGCTCTTCCATTTTCATCAGTCCATGATAAATGTCTTGAATCAGGCGCGTCTCATCCGACGTTTCGCGGAGGTCGCGCCTTCCTCCACCGCCCTTGATGATCCTGAGGGATACAATAATGACGATACCTATGATGGTCACAAGCGGGATCATCAGGCCCAACTCGGCCGCCCCTATCCCAAGCCCCAGAATGCCGTTCATGTTCATTCCTTCTCGAATCGATGTTCTACTGCCTATCGACTGTGTCCGGTTCGATCACGTATCCGTCCGCGCTCTGTCTTTTGGGTCCAGCACAAGTGTCTCGAGCGCTTCGATGCGCTCTTCCATGCGGCTGAGGCCCTGGTAGATCTCCTGCATGATGCGCGCTTCATCTTCATGGATTCCGGCGTTGCGTTTGCCGCCGGAAATGCTCTTGACGATGAGGACGAGTATCGCCAAGGGCAACGCAATACTGGCCAGCGTAATCATGACGATGAGGGCCACTTCATACCCGCCTGGCATCATCTCTCCTTTTCACGCCGGTGGAGCGCCTCCCCATCGTGCGCGTCCGGCTCGCTTACTGTTCCACTCGCACCCTGTCTTTTGGGTCCAACACCAGCGTTTCGAGCGCTTCGATGCGTTCTTCCATTCTGCTGAGGCCCTGGTGGATTTCTTGCATGATTCGCGCCTCGTCCTCTTGAAGCCCCGCATTGCGCTTGCTGCCGGTTACGGCCTTCAGAATGACGACGAGCACGAGCACGGGAACCGCCAAAGCCGCAAGGACGATCACTGCGACGAAGACTATCGCGAATATCGATATAGCTGCATCCATGAACTCGTACCCCATTTGTGGGAGAGGCGCTCGGACACACCTCTCCCCTAACCCAATTCGCCGTTAACTTCGATTGCGTAACGCCGGATGCGTTAGTTCTGAGGAGTGCCGCCCTGCGACTTCGACTTCAACTCGGCCAACTGCTTCTCGATGTCCTGGTCGTCGGCCAACTTGAGAAACTCGGCTTCAAGAGCGTTCTTCGCGCCGTAGTTCACGAGGTCCGCTTCGGCTTCCATGCGCTCGATGCGATTCTCGAAGGTATCGAACCGGGCGAGGGCATCGCTGGTTTCCACCTTTCGAATGTCGCTCTGCGCCTGGCGTTTGCGTTGGGCGTGGACGTGACGCTGCACCAGCATCCGCTGCTTTTCGCGCGCCGCGGCGAGCTTTTCCTCAAGCTGCAGTATATCATTCTGGTACTGGCCCACCAATTCGTCGCACTGGGCGCGCTCGCGCTGAATGGCCTCCGCGCGCTCGCGGTAGCGGCGGCGCTCGATCAGGGCTTCGCGGGCCAAGTCTTCGCGTGCCTTATCGACCGCGAGCTGGGCCTTGCCGCTCCACTCGGATTCGCGCTTGTTGACGTCGTCGAGTTCGCGCTCGATCTTCTTCTTGGTGGCCATCGCGCCTGCGCACGACGCCTTGACCTCGACGAGCGTGTCCTCCATCTCGCGGATCATCAGCTTCACCAGCTTTTCCGGGTCCTCCGCCTTGTCGAGCATGGAGTTGATGTTGGAGCTGATGATGTCTCGTACGCGCGTGAAAATACCCATGGTGTGTTGCCTCCGTGCGCCGTCCAGTCCCTGGACGACACGTTGTTACGCTGTGGCTGCCAGCGCAACGCCTTCCAGGTCTTCGTCGTAGGCGGAAGCCGGGCTTTCGACAGAGCGGGACTCACGCCCGCCCTGCGGCGCTCGTACGCGCGCCAAGCTCCATACCATCCGTTCGTTGACCCGCCGGGGTTCGGCGCCTGCATCCAAGAGCGCCCGGTGTATTAACTCGGACGCCCCTGCGATGGCGTCGGGTTCGTCGAACACGATGCGGAATCCGGCGTCGAACTCGTGTTGTTCGCTTGCCGGCCTGCACCAGACCAGTTCGGTCTTCAGTTCGACGGACCGTCCGTCCATCTGCACGCTGGGGACTTGGACCAAGGCGCGCGTGCCGGGGCGCAAATACCGCCCGAGGCGGACGCAGACGCCCCCACGACCGACATTCAGCAACGTGGCCGAACCCGTGTCCTGGGCGCCGTACCGGTATTGCACGGTACTCGCAAAGGGCAACCGGACGAACCGTCTGCCTTCCCCTCTGCTTGTCTCTTCGCGCGTCATTGGTCAATCCCTCTGCCGACCCCTTGTCGGCGCTTCGCTCCACATACGGAGCAACCCATGTACCAACACACCTTTCTGTATCTAAACACTTATATCATGCGCACTTGACGGTGCGTTTGAAACCGAGCTCAGAGCAGATTTACTGAAGGTTTTTGCCAACCCGTGGCGAAATCCAATCCAGATAAGCCGTTTTCGCCATGTCGCCGTGTCCTGGAATCGAGCGGTACGCCCCGAGCGTAACGTCATCACAGGCCCTTTCGCAGCAGCTTGCAGGCTTGGAATCATCTATACCGGCGAACCTGCCACCTGTTTCACTTCATCCCCAAATCTACGCACGTAGTTCCCTTAAGACGAACGAAGCGGGGATTTTGTTCAACTTAGCCTAACCAAGCGTCTTCCATTCGCGTGAGCGCGCAGTCACACACCTGGCACCAATTCGGCCCTGTCGCGATACGCCTCATGCCCTATAGACGTTTGGGAGAAGACAATGGTTACAGCCTCAGGGACGCAGCAAAGACGCCCCTATTTTAACACGCGATGAAGAAACGTGCGCCGGATTGCCCGGATTCGGGGTGTGCGTCCGAAAGGTGGTTCGGTATGTTTGCTCCTTGAATTGGTCGGTGAATTGCTAAAGCCATGGGCAACTTGCGCCTTACCCGCGTCCTTTGCCCTCAACAGGGGGAGCCAATCGGGAGATTGGCGGTCCCGGCGCACCCTCGTTCCCTTTCTCGTTCATCCATCTCCCCTATCTCCCTATACCCTTTCGCGCGCAGTTCCCGGAAAAAGGGAGAGCGGCGCGTGGGTTGCACGCGCCGCCTGGGTCCTTGGGGAAGCTGGGGTTGGGAGTCAGTCTTCCCCGTGTCATGGGGCGGTAGGGGGGTTGTGAGTAAGACCCGTAGTGCGC
>JBHEKO010000822.1:0-4262 GCA_041859475.1 Candidatus Hydrogenedentales bacterium | reverse complement strand
GTTTGTGCTGCGTGTAGCACGGTATCGCAACCGCAGTCCCCTGGCGATTCGCCGACGGGCAAAATCAAAGATGCCCAAGTCTTTGACCCGGAGGCCAGTGGACTCTCTGTCAGTATCAATGGTGTTGCCGTTGGGTTGACTGGTCCGATGCGTTGGAACTGGGGCGACGGCACAACCACAGAGAGTTGGTTCCCCGCGACCCACGCCTATGCAAGCGCAGGCAAATACGCCGTCATCGTGAAGGGCACCCTAAACACAACCGCCGGTCGTCAGTCGTTCACACGCAAAGTCTCGGTTACCGTCAACTAGAGGTCCGCCGGACTCAGGAAGCGCTGCTCAAGGCCTCGCGCACTCGGGCGGGAAGGTCGATAGTTACAAAATACGACTCCGGATAGAGGTAGTCCTCGCCCGATTCATCGACCACGCGCACGTAACCGTCGCGTTTTGCCTTCCCGTCCGGCAGAACGGGGTAGACCTTCCCTTTCTCCAGGTCTTCGCAGTCTTTGCACGAGATGCAGAGGAGGAATTTCTTTCTCGGCGGCGACTTTGCCATTGGCCCTAATCCAAGAATCGAACTATCTTCATCTTTGGTCTGCGTCCACTTGGGCTCTGCTCGGCTGTATCGGCTACGGGATAGAGTCTCAGTGAGCTGTCGCTCGCAACGATAACTGGAGCGGTTACTTTGCAGGCATTTCGTCCCATGTGCGTCCTTCGAGCAATCGACCGGCTTGTTTCTTGTTCACGCCACCCCATTGCTTGAAGAAAAATGGGACATTCGCGTTCACGCATTGATCGCGAATCTCGATTACCCAGTCCGATTGCATTGGGCGAGCACCTGGTCCGGACTCTCCGCCCACAATTGCCCAGTCTATGCCAGCCAGATTAAGCCGTGGCAAGGGTCCCAGCAGGGGTTCCAACGACAAGAATTTTACTTGCGCTCCAGTGCTTCTAAGGTGGTCAATTCGGAAGCTGTAGTCGGCGCGTTCCACGCTGACGCCCATCCAAATGTGTGATTCCCAAGGCAAAATACCGGCAATTTGTGCAAGGCGGTCGGCCCTTTTCGTCAGGACTTGATATTGATGCCAGTTGGCCCTCTGCATCACATCGAACACCTTGAGAATGAACTCGTCGGGTACGTTCTTGTGAAAAAGGTCGCTCATGGAATTGACGAAAATGGTCTGAGGCTTTTTCCACGTCAAGGGCAGATTAAGTGCATGCTCTTGCACCGTCAAGCGAAACCCGTTCGCATAGTTAGGCTGCCCCATAGCCTTCAAGCGCTTCGCCATCCGCTCGGCATAGCAGTGCTTGCACCCCGGGCTTATCTTCGTACAGCCAGTCACAGGGTTCCACGTGGACTCCGTCCATTCTATCGCGGAGTTCGTTGCCATCAGGAGATGCTCCTCCTGGGTGGGGGCTTTGCCATGGGCGCTAATGCCGGAATCGCCAAACTATTCTAGGTTCTCAAATACTGTTGCAGCTCCGCGATACTTCCCATCGAAGCGAGGAATTCAACCGTGTACCGAAAAGGAGTACCCGTAGGATGTACACCGCCCAGTTGGCTTATGAAAACGTCCAAGTCCTGCGGCAACCATTCTGCGATTCGCTCACCTGGGATTAATCCACCTAACCTTAGACGGAAAATGGCCATGCCGGATTGTGCCATCGAGAAAAGTATACGCTCTCCAGACCCCAACTGAACCTGAGCATAGCGACCTTCTGCATACGTAACAACTCGCCCCATATTACTCCCCCCCTCAGTCAGCGATCACTCCAACAGTACTTAGTTTTCATCGTCGACATCGCATAGAACTTCGCGGGTGAACTACAGGGCACCTCGACTGAGTCCCTAAATCTGGTGCCCTGTCAACCCATGGAGGCTAAGTTGTCAACGCCATAAGTATCTGCCGGGATTCCCGGGAAAGAGCGAAAAGGCGTTGAGTAACTTAGTCCCGACTGTTGCTCTTGAACGTTTCCCCCGCACACCTTGTGAGAGTATGTCTATTGTGTTCCAATACTTCAAGTATTAGGATGGGGCAGATTGTGAGCAGAAGGGAGAGCCGATTCTATCTGCCTTCTATCTTTAGCTCGACACTTGAGGTCCGTGGGATCGCCAAGCACATAAGTCAAGAAGAGGAACATATAAGATGATTCTCGTGCCTACTCTCATCGCGCTTGCATTTCTTTGGCACAACGGGGGGCTGGTGTGGCTCTGTTGGCTGCTCTCCGGCTTCGCCATTTTTGCGTGGCTTTGTGGAAAGGCCTTTCTAAATGCAAGCCACGACCTTGAGGCCGGTAGGGAGAACGACCCCCGTGTTCTCGCATTCTGGGCCACAATGGCAAATATTACTATCTGGATTCACTGGTTAGCTTGCCTCGCATCTATTCTCGCATCATTTCTTGTCCCTGGCGGACGTTGAATAAGCAGTTGCCCCGCTTGACTTCAACAAAGTCCTTGTTAACTGAGCCGACGCAATGACAGTGGTCAACATGTGAAGTCCCCACAGATAGAGTACTCAGGTACGACTTTTTCCATGTTGTCTCTGTTCCATCCTAGTAATTGAAGAGAGACCCCTGCTCTGCCAGGGGGATGCTCACTCGGGCTAGAATTGGAAGGACTGCCCTTTGGCGATTGGCTTCCTCCACAGCACGAAACAACTGCCTCACATTGCCGATGAATTGGACAATCTTCATGCGCGGTTGTTCTCCCCTGCGACAAGTAAGCCGAACTGCGCTCGCACGGATTCCTGCCTGCACGAACGTTCAGTAATGTCTCTCTGCTGGAGCAGAGTAGCGCATAATATGATCCTATATGCTACACATCGCAAATCCGCGCCGCTTGCGTTAGCGACGGGATGGGGTCTTTTGCCGGGATGAATTCCTGGGCGAGGTAGCCCGTGAAGCCGGTGGCGACGATGGCTTCGCAGATGCGGCGGTAGTTGAGTTCCTGGGTCTCGTCGATTTCGTGACGCCCGGGCACGCCGCCGGTGTGGTAGTGGCCGATGTATTGGTGGTTCTCTTCGATGGTCCCGACGACATCGCCTTCCATGATCTGCATGTGGTAGATGTCGTAGAGGAGCTTGAAGCGGTCCGAGCCGATTTCCTTGCAGAGCTCGACGCCCCACGCCGTGTGGTCGCACTGATAATCTTTGTGGTCCCGCTTGCTGTTCAGCAGTTCCATGCACACGGTGACGCCAAGTTTCTCCGCCGTGGGCATGATCTTCTTCAGGCCCTTGGCGCAGTTCTTGATGCCCTCTTTGTCGTCGATGCCGCGGCGGTTGCCGGAAAACACGATCATGTTGGGCAGGCCGGCGGCAGCCACGAGCGGCAGCAGGCGCTCCGATTCGGCGATCAACTTGTCGTGGTCCTTGGGAAGGTTCCAACCGTCTTTGATGCCGCTGGGGCCGTTGGCCATCGCGCACACAAGGCCGTGGTTCTTGACCGTAGCCCATTCATCTTCTTTGAGCAGGTCGATGCCCTTGAGGCCGATGGCGGCTGCGGCAACACACAATTCGTCGAGCGACATTTTCGAGTAGCACCATTTGCAGACTGACTGCTTGAGGTTGGCTTTAAGCGGACCCTCGGCCGGTGCGGCGGCGGTATCCTGGGCGTTTGCGGCCAGCGAACCGGCAACGACGGTCCCGGCGAACACGGACATGGCAGTACGGCGAGTTATCGCGGGTGGCATAGGGGTTCTCCTTGTTGTCACGTGGGAGATATTGTGACAGAAGGGGCGGGCGAGTTGGTAGCTCTCCGAGGGTAGGGACGTTTCGCCGAAACGTCCGGGGGTGGGGACATTTCGCCAAAGCGTCCGGGGGTAGGGACATTTCGCCGAAGCGTCCGGAGGTAGGGACGTTTCGCCGAAACGTCCGAGGGTGCGGCGGACACCGAGAAGCAGCGAGGAGGCGATTTCGGCGAAAGCGCCCTACCTGCCAGCCCCGTTGATTTCCGCCGCCGTGTGTGGCACGGTATGGGCGTGTCTTGGCTGCGTTTGTCCATGTAGGTGACGTCCTCGCATGAAAATGAACGCGCTCGAACGGCTGCTCGTGAACAACCCTGTCCGGACGTGGATGCTGCGTCGGTTGGCGTTGGATCTGCTTGACCACAACGCGACCAGTCTGTCGGGCAAGCGTGTGCTCGAAATCGGTTGTGGCCAGGGCGCGGGCACCGAACTGCTCTTGCGGCATTGCGGCGCGGACACGATCTTCGCCTTCGACTTCGATCCGCGTCAGTTGGCGCGCGCAAAGCATCGCCACCGGGCCCAC
>JBHEKO010000682.1:0-6970 GCA_041859475.1 Candidatus Hydrogenedentales bacterium | reverse complement strand
TATCCGCAGGGATCGGAATGGCCGCACGAGACGCGGCATCGTCTCGGGTATATGGCCGTTCCGGGCGCGCGGTTGCTAATTCTCGACGGGCTGCATCCCGGTGGGAGGCTGACGCAACTGATGCCGCAAGCACCGTTGCATGGTTCCTTTTGGCGACCCGACGTGTCGTTCGACGCGAAGAGGGTGCTGTTCTGCTTCAAGCCGCACAACGAGAAGGCGTTTCATCTCTACGAAATCAATGCGGACGGGACCAACTGCGTGCAACTGACCGACGGGATGTACGACGACCTGGATCCGGTCTACCTGCCCGATGGCCACATCATGTTTACGACTACGCGCGGTCACAACTACGTGCGGTGCATGCCACCCACGAATTCGTTTCAACTGGCGCGCGCGGACGGAGACGGCAAGAACATCTACCTGATTTCGTACAGCAACGAGCCGGACTATCTCCCATCCGTGATGGACAATGGAAGCGTGGTGTACACGCGCTGGGAGTACACGGACAAACCGCTGTGGCGCGCACAAAAGCTGTGGACTGCGCATCCGGACGGTACGCAAGTGGTTACCCTCTGGGGCAATCAGAGCGTGTGGCCCGACGTGATGAAAGACGCTCGAAGCATCCCGGGGAGCAGGCGCGTGATGTTCACGGGGAGTGCGCACCACAACTGGTTCGACGGTTCGGTGGGCATCATCGATCCGGTTGGAGGCTTCAATTTCCCGGATGGATTGACCAAGGTGACCGCCGACGTGGCGTGGCCGGAATGCGGCAATGGACCCGTCGATCCCATCGAATCGCCTCGCTATCACGCTTCGGGCGCGTATCCCGCGTACTACTCCCCGTACCCGTTGAGCGAGAGAGACTTTCTCGTGTCGGCCAAGCGCGGCGACAAATTCCTTCTATACTTGATGGACGTGGACGGCAACCGCGAATTGGTGTATGAAGGGGTCAACAACATCTTCCACGCCATCCCGTTCAAGCCGCGGCCCACGCCGCCCGTCATGCCCGATCAGGTCGCGTGGCCCAAACGGGAACAGCGAACGAATCCCGCGCAGTTCGTGCGAGTCGGATTTTCTGAATCGGAACAGCAAACGAACCCCGCGCCAGGCGTGCTGTTCAGCAACAGCGTCTATCAGAACGCGCCTCCGGAGTTGCGTGGGAAGGCGAAGTATCTGCGCATCCTGCAGATTGACGCGAAGACCTATACGTTCTGGTACAAGCGCCCCTACATTTCCACTGGGCCTGTCGTATCGGCGGTGCAGTCCGAGGGAGTCAAGCGGATAATCGGGACAGTGCCGATCGAACTGGACGGCTCCGTCTCGTTTGAAGCCCCAGCAGGTCAGGCGTTGCACTTCCAGTTGCTTGACGAGAATTTCCTTGCCCTACAGACGATGCGCAGTTTCGTCGGCGTGATGCCGGGAGAGAAACGCGGTTGCATCGGCTGCCACGAATCGCACAGCCGCGCGCCGCAACTCGGCCCCAGGCCGATGGCGCTGAATCGTCCGCCGCAGACCGTCACTCCGCCGCCGTGGAAAGACAACACGGTGAGCTACGCCCGGTATGTCCGGCCCGTGCTCGACCAATACTGCGCGAAGTGCCACGAAGGCGAAGGCAAAGGACGAAAGACGTTCGATACGACCGAGCGCCCCGCGCCGCCGTGTTTCTCGGAGCCGTACATGACGATAATCGGGCGTCCGTCGTGGGGCGCGCCGTACACGGCGCCCGAAAAGCCGGAACCGGGATTCGGCATCGCAGGTGTGTTGATGGTCGAAGCCTACGATACGCGGGACCCAAAGGCCTACGTGACCCCGCCGCCCATGACCAGTCTTTCGTACAAGAGCAGGTTGATTGATATGGTCTCCAGCGGGAAACACCACGACGTGAAAGTCGACGAGATCAGCCGTCTGCGCCTCATTGCATGGGTGGACGCGATGTGCCCGTACCTTGGCGATGAAGAGGTGCGGCAAATGCCCGACCCCGATTTTCAGGGCGTGGATTGGCTGTCTATCCGGCCGCGAATCGCTACCGCGCCCGTTATATCGCGCCCAGGGCCGGTGGATTGAAGGGAGGCATCGGGACAAGGCATTCCAGGAATAAAGAGTCGATTTCGGTGTTGACATTGAAGCCAAAGACGGCGAGAATTGATCCGAAGCAAGCTGGGGGGCGAGGTCAGGTCCGTTCCGGGGATGAAACCACGTTGACGTTTTCACAAAGGGAGTGGCGTATTATGTGCTCACGACGGAAAGGCTTCACCCTAATTGAATTGTTGGTCGTCATTGCAATCATTGGCATTCTAGCGGCAATTCTGCTTCCCGCATTGGCGCGCGCACGTGAAGCAGCCCGTCGGGCCAGCTGCCAAAACAATCTGAAGCAGATGGGCATTGTCTTCAAAATGTACGCGGGCGAGTCCAAGGGGGAGAAGTTCCCGCATATCGCCGTCTGGCAGGGGCTAGCCACGGACCCGAGCGACTGTGCATTGCGCACCGCCTTTGACAACTTCACGTGGAACGGCCCGTCGGTGTACCCTGAATACCTTACGGACTACGCCGTCTCCGTTTGTCCGTCGTCTCCGAGGCACAAGGACGAATTCGAGGCCGGACGCTTCAACTTCTTCGAGGATCCGACCCTTGGCTTGAATCCGTGCCGCTTCAGAGACCTCTCGTATGGCTACCTCGGTTACGCAATTTCCGATACCGACTTGTATCTGGACGTATCCTTGCGTAACGATGCCGTCAACGCCTTTGCCAACATGAACCCAGATGCACTGAATGCGCTACTCACCATTACAGGCGCCAACCCTTTGACGAACGGGATTGACATTATCGACGGCGACATTACCGTGGGGTCGGTCAATTTCTATCGGTTGCGGGAAGGAATTGAGCGTTTCTTCATATCCGATATCAATAACCCGGCAGCCTCCGCTCTGGCGCAAAGCGACATCTGGGTTCACTTTGATTCGGCCTCGACGGAAATTGTCCAGTACAATCACATACCCGGTGGCGGCAATGTCCTCTATATGGATGGTCACGTCACGTTCCTCCGATACCCAAGCGATACTCCTTTGACACGGGGCCTCACCGAAGTCCTATCGCTCGGATAGCCAAAGGACGCCCCCAAGAACGGTCTCGATCTGGAGGAAAGCACATTGGCTTCAGGCGAACGCTTGAGTCCCATGGATGCCACGTTGCTCTATCTAGAGACCGAGACATCCAACTCCAACTTTGGCCTCCTCTGCCGATTCGACGGTCCAATCCCGTTTGACGATTACGTCACGGACTTTAAGTGCCGCAGGATTGGTAGTCTCCCCCGCTTTCGGCAAGTCGTTGCACCAGTCCCTCTGAATCTTGGATTTCCTACCTGGGAAGACGACCCCCGCTTTGACCTTGAAAGTCATCTCCACCACATTTGCCTGGAGCCACCCGGCTCGGAACAACAATTGCGAGAGATCTGCAATCGGTTGATAGGGCGGCGTATCGACTTTCGGCGTCCTCCGTGGGACATCTTCATTGTGAACGGCCTTCACGATGGCGGTTCGGTCGTCGTTTTCCATATGCATCATTGCATTACGGACGGGGTAGGTTTTCTCAAGATCCTGCGGGCCGTCTTCGACGCCACGCCAACACCGTTCATTACGGGCGACGCGGCTGAACTAACCTTCCCTTCGCCACCACCGCTTCCTGGATCGTTTGAGCGCCTCAAGCGTGCCTTGCGCGACCGCTTTGTGCGACGCGCGAAGGATGCCCCTACCACCGGCGGGGCCGAAGAGACAGCGGCCCGAAAAGCGGCAGAGAAAGAGCGATCGGCAGCCTTCAACATGACGATGAAGGAGTTCATTCAAGCGCCGGGCATACGATTGCCGTTCAACGAACCGCTCTCAGGACGCATTCACGCTTGCGGTGTGGCATTCCACCTTGAGGAACTTCGCGTCGTCTCAAGCGCACTCGGAGGCACGGTCAACGATACCTTGCTGACAATTCTGGCCGGCGCCATCGACCGCATGTCGGAGGAATTGGGAATCGAAGTTGCAGGCAAGTACTGCCGTGCATATCAAGCGGCGAATGCGCGCACGGCAAACGAACTGGAGCAATGGGGAAACCGCCTGGCCTTCCTTCCCGCCCTGTTGCCGTTGGGCCTGACAGATCCGTCCGAACGTTTCCGACAAATCGCCGCCTTCACAAAACGGGCAAAGGAACGTGGAGTACGCGAAGCCGCAGACGTGCTTATTCGCGGATTCCAAACCAAGCTGCCGCCGCCACTGGCGAAACTCGGCCTCCGGCTCATGCTCGCCCGAGGCATTCAGAAGCTCGGTGCGATGAGCAAGCGTCCGCCGGTCATCAACATCTACGTAACGAATGTGAGGTTGCCGGAATTTACCGCCTACCTCGGAGAGCGGCGCATGGCAGGTCTCACGGGCATTGCGCCACTAGTGCCGAATACGGGTGTCACATGCTCGGCTGTGAATTACGATGGCAAACTTCATATCGGGGTAACTGCCGATTCCGAGTCTATGCCCGATTTGGACACGTTTATCGCCCAATTGACTCAGGCACGCGACGAGCTTCTGGCCGTCGTGCGAGGCCATTCGTCTTCATCCTCAACACCCCCGTAAGTCACGGTTTCCGGGTTGGGATGACGGACACATTTTCTGAAGGCAATTGCACTTCGACGAAGCGGGACTCTCTGCGGTTTCGGTCGTAGGAGAAGACCAAGTTGCCGTCCAACACAATTGGACACGGGTACGCGAGTTGCCCGCCAGTGATCACGTCTTCCTTCACGTACCAACTTTCCATCTCGTCGTTGCTGAGCCAAATGGAGAGCGGGTCGCGATTGGCTCGTTGCCCGACGACGCCGCCAGTCGCGTTGTGAATGAGGGCGATGCGTCCATCGGGCAGACGTATGAGCGAGGGAAGACTCGTGGGGTTGGGAATGGCGGTCTGCCACGCGTCCTTCCAGGTGCGGCCATTGTCATTGCTTTCCGTGCGCCATAGGAAGCCGCCGTATTCGGCGCGCATAAGCATGACGAGCCTGCCGTCTTTCAATTGAACGACGGTACTTTCCAACAGCCCCAAAGGGCGGTTGCGCACAGCGCCGCGTTCCTGCAACGTTCGGAGATCGGGGTCGGAAGTCGTTACGACGGAGCAGCCGTGAAGGTGCCGGGCAAACTTATCGGGCATCGCGCCGGGGGTAGCGTCCGGTGGCAAGGCCAAGGCCTCGGCTTCCGACTTGGCAAGCGCCAACGCGGGAATGGGCGCAAGCAACGGTTGCGGACGCTTTTCGAAAAACGACGTAGGCATAAGGTACTCGCCGTTCTGTAGCAAGACGGGCCGCGCGAGCATGATGTCTTCGGAATCGCGAATGCGCACAGGCTCCTGGTCGCTCCACGTACGCCCGCTATCGGTCGATTCCATTCGGAAGTAGTGCCACACGGTGTATTCGAGATCGGATGGCCAGTGCGCGCCAAAGGCGATGACCTTGCCGCCCGGCGTGACGTGCATGAAGGTAAGCGCGCCCGCGTGCTCGCCCGCCGCGACGAGGATAGACGGCTCTCCCCACGTCTTCCCCTTGTCCGTGGACCGTGCGGCCAGGACATTGTTGTCCGTGGACGGCTCGTTGTCCAATCCGGAGAGCCACCAGCACAGGAGATCGCCGTTCGGCACTTGCGCGATGCAAGCGCCGCATGCCAACCGATACGTCACTCCCCCATGTTCCCAGCCCTTGTTCCCGTCGAAGACGACCGTTTCACGAACCTTAATCAGTCCGGCTTCGCCTCCCCACGCGACGCATGCTACAGACATGGCAACACACACAACCACAAACCACGCGAATCTGTGCCGCACATGCGGGCAAACACTCTTGCTCATGACACACTCCATTCAATTCGGGCAGATTGCATCTGAAACCACGGTGCGTTCCAGCTCTCTACGGTTTCGGCTGCGCGTAGAGTCCTATTGTCGACAAGGTAGGGCACGCTTTTGATTCTTCGATGTGTATGCGGACGGCATCGGCTGTCGCGGGGTCTATGCGCAGAAGCCGTTTCCAGCCCACCGATGTCCCTTCGGCAATCGTGCGCCACTCGCCATTGGCGCGTGCCTCGACGCTGAACTTCAGGATACGCTGACCCAATTCGACGTATTCTTGCAGCATGATCGTGTCGAAGGTGCGCGGCTCGGGGAACGTCAACTCAAGCGTTGCGCCCGTGGTCGCATCGTCCGCGGCCCAGTAGGTTGTGCGGTCATCGTCCAGCAGGTTGGCGGCCGCGAACTGTGCCGCATTCCCGCGCACATTGGTTGCCATGATCTTGGCGTCTTTCGCGAGGTTTGCGGCAAAGGTAGCATCGAGAATCTTGCGCATGCCTTGCAGGGATGCCACATCGTTCTCGTGTATAAGGCCTCGCTTATCGGGGGGGATATTCAGCAACAGCGACGTGCCTCGCCCCACGGATTCGTAGTAGATCTTGATCAAATTCTCCGGCGTGCGGACTTTGGCGTCCTGTTGCTCGTGATAGAACCATCCGGGTCGAATGGACACATCAACCTCGGCGGGCAACCAGAACTTCCCGTCGCTGTGCCCATTGACGCCTTCCTCGTACTGCGTCAGCCCCGGCGCGGGACCCTTGCCGTCGCGTGCGTGTGGCGTATACGTTGCCCAACACGGTTCGCCGGCAAACCCGCTCTCGTTTCCACACCACCGGATATCGGGACCTACGTCGCTGAACATGACCGCGCCGGGTTGAAGCTCTCGCACGATAGACCACGTATTCTGCCAGTCGTAGTAGGTCGTCGCATCGATCTTGCGCTCTTCGCGCGCGCCGCCGTAGTACCCGGTGCCTCCGTTCGCGCCGTCGAACCACACCTCGAAGATGGGGCCGTTCTCGGTCAGGAGCTCGCGCAATTGGTTGCGGAAATATTCGATGTACGCTGGGCGCGCGTAGTCGGCATGGTTGCGATCCCACGGCGATAGGTAGACGCC
>JBHEKO010000674.1:0-9002 GCA_041859475.1 Candidatus Hydrogenedentales bacterium | reverse complement strand
GTGCGGCACGAGCACAACCGGGGGTTGGCAGCGGCAAGAAACACGGCGATGAAACACGCATCCGCGCCCTATGTCGGTTCCGTCGACAGCGACGCCGTCCCCGATCCCGGCTACACCAAATACGCCATGATGGAATACGAGAATCCCTGTCCCGGATTGGCCGGGGTGGGCGGAAGGCTCATCGAAGCGTTCACGGATACGCCTCCAGACCTGTGGCGCAAGGAGTGGCTCAGCCAAGACCCCGGCCCGATACGTAAGTGTCCACCGGTCTTCTTGTACGGTTCCAACACGATCCTCCAGCGCGAGGCCGTGCTGAGCGTCGGCGGCTATGGCGAGCAATTCCGAACCAACAACGAAGACGTGCACCTCTGCAACCTCTTGACGGGCCGCGGCTATTCGCTCGCGCATACCCCTTGGGCCGTCACGGTTCACCATCGGCGCGATACGCTGCGCTCCGTGATGAAAACCAAGTGGAACTGGCTCTACTGGAACCGCGTGCAAGACGGGACTTTCAACGATTGCACAACGCTTGTTCGCCAGATGGCCGGCACGATGCTTGAATCGGTGCACATGATCCTCGCGGACAGTCAGGCTGGGCGGCACGGCCTGCTCTACATCGACTTTCTATGGATGGTGATGGATGCCGTGCTGAACACCGCGCACGCAACGCACATTGGGCGCCTCAGCGCCGCGGATGCGCACGGCATTCAAGATGCCGTATTGGAGGCCGTGCACCGGCTCGATACGCACTACAACGGCGCTCTGCACGCCAAAGTCCGGCAGGACGTAGGCGACCTGCTTACCGAGAGCGGCGGAAGCCTTCCTGCCCAAGAGGCGCAGTGGCAGCCGAGCGTGCTTGGGATTCTCGCGGACTTCGAACGCGTCATGCACGAACTCGGTCACGATGTGTACAGATTGATTGCCGCTTAGCCCGCAGACAGCGAAACTGCGATCAGGCCAATGGGTTCACGGGAACTCTGAGTGGGATCGGACATGGCACCGGGCAAAGACCGCAGAGGAACACAGAGAGGAAGAGAGAATCGACTTCTGCGAAAGAGCCCGCGAAATTGCCAGATTGAAGTACGGATAGCGGAATCACTCTTGGACAAGAGGCAAACTGTAGATGGACGCCCATAATCTACTTGCCGATTCCCGGGGGACATTGCCCGCTCCTACCACGCAGATCCATGTCGTGTGCATGCTTGGCAATCGGTTACAATCGACTCAAGCCGGATTGAAACCGGCGCGGCAGCACACACATTCAGGACTTTCCAAGATGGCTCAAGAGGCTTCTACAAATCGTCCGGAGCACCCGGCATTGCGGGGTGCTCGCTTCATCGTAGTCGGCGTATTTATCAATCTGACTCTCGCTATCATCAAAGGTGTGGCCGGCGTTCTCGGCAATTCCTATGCGCTCATCGCCGACGCGATGGAATCGTCATTGGATGTGTTTCAGTCGATTGTCGTGTGGAGCGGATTGCGCATCGCGGCGCGGCCGCCCGACGACGACCACCCGTATGGACACGGCAAGGCCGAGCCGCTCGCGGCGGTGGCCGTAGCCATGGGCCTGCTGTTTGGCGCGCTGGTCATCGCGTTGCAGAGCGTTCGAGAGATTATCGCGGCAAGTACGGCCCCGGCTCCGTTCACCCTTCTGGTGCTCGTACTCGTAATCGCGTCGAAGGAAACCCTCTTTCGCGTGATGAGCGGCGTCGGCAAGGCGATTGAGAGTACCGCCGTGCGGTCCGACGCGTGGCACCACCGTAGCGATGCGATCACGTCTGCCGCGGCATTCATTGGCATCGGCATCGCGCTGGCGGGCGGCAAAGGCTATGAGAATGCTGACGACTGGGCCGCGCTGTTCGCGTGCATGATCATCGCGTTCAACGGGTTCCGCTTGTTGAAACCCGCGCTGAACGAAGTGATGGATTCCGCTCCGGACCCCGCAATCGAGGCGGAAGTGCGCTCGGTCTCCATGTCGGTGGCGGGCGTGCGGTCGCTGCACACCTGCTGGGTGCGCAAGATGGGCTTCGAGTACTTTGTCGATTTGCACGTGAAGGTCGATGGGGCAATCACCGTCCACGACGGACATGACGTAGCCCATCGGGTGAAGGACGCGATCCGTGACGCGAACCCCCGCATTCGCGACGTGCTGATTCACATCGAGCCGGAGGGCTGATTCCCGGTGAGCGGACCGACGCCACCCGAAGTAGTTTCCGAACCGATGGTGCGCATCGAAGGACTCACCGTGCGCTACGGCGCGCGCGTCGCCTTGGACAACTTCTCGCTCGCGATCGACGATGGCGTGGTCGGTCTTCTGGGTCCGAACGGCGCAGGAAAGAGCACCCTCCTCAAGACCCTTCTCGGATTCTGCAAAGCTGCCTCGGGCACGGCATCGCTTTTTGGTTCGCCGGTGGAGCGCGATCCGCTTGGAATTCGCCGCAGAGTCGGCTACATGCCCGAACGCGACGTGTCGTCGCCGAAGCTGAGCGCCGTGTCGTTCGTGGCGTACTGCGGTTGCCTCGCGGGCATGCCCTACAAGGACGCCCTTCAACGGGCACACGAAGTCCTCAACTACGTGGGATTCGGCGAAGAGCGCTATCGCCGGATGGAGACGTATTCGACCGGCATGCGGCAGCGTGCAAAACTCGCGCAGGCCCTTGTGCACGATCCGCGCTTGTTGTTTCTCGACGAGCCCACCAATGGCCTCGACCCCGTTGGCCGTATCGCCATGCTGGAATTGATTCGGGAAGTGGCGCGCACGCGGCGTATGGCGGTGTTGTTGTCGTCGCATCTGTTGCCGGATGTCGAGCACGTGTGCAAGCGGGTGGCCCTGTTGGACGCGGGCAAGCTGATTCGCGAGGGGGACATTGCCGAACTCACGCAGTTCAAGTCGCGGTTGTGGCGTGTTCGCGTGAAGGATAAGGGGGAGGACTTTGCTGCGGCGTTGCACGCGCACGGGTTTGATTCCGAGCGCGAGGAAGACGGCGCGCTGCTCGTGCATCAACCCGATAACTCAGCGCAAGCGGACGTGTTTCGAGTGGCGCGTGATGGAGGATTTCAGATTCGCCATTTCGAGCCCGTGCGCCACCGCTTGGAAGAGGCGTTTCTACTTGCCGTGTCGGGAGGCAGTTAACGTGCCGATCTACGAGCAGACGTATAGACCGTGGAAACCGCGCGGCACGGCGCGTAGCCGCTGGTGGACCGTGGCCGCACAAGAGCTTCGTGTGGCGCGGACATCGCCGTTGTTTCGACGTCTGTTTCTGCTGTCGATGCTGCCGTTCATGCTGTACGTGTTTGTGCTGATCGTCGTGGACCTGATGACGGCGAATCCCAGTCAATTGCTGCGGGCCGCAATCCAGGAAGTCCACATCGCCAATATCGACGCGTTGTTTTTCCGGACATACATCTCGCTCACGCTTCCCTTTGTCTTCTTGTTCTGTCTCTACATCGGCGGCGGCTCGATCTGCAACGACTATCGAAACAACTTGCTCGAAGTATATTTCGCGAAGCCGCTCTCGCGTTTCGACTACTTCTTCGGCAAACTCGCGGCCGTGTGCTGCGTGCCGATGTTTCTAACGGCGGCGTTGTCGTGGTTTCTCATTGCGTTCCATGTGTTGCTGTCGCCGACGGCCGGTTGGGCGTTCTTGAGCGCCAACTACTGGGTTCCGTTTGCGTGCGTGGGATACGCCTGCGCGGTAATCGTCCCCTATTCGCTGCTGATCATGGCGTGCTCCTCGATGACGAAATCCGCCACGGGCGCGTCGATTGTGGCCTGCGCGATTTTGTTCGTGAACGGCGCGATGGGCAACGCGCTGTCGGAAGTCTTGCGGCGGCCCAACGTGCGCTGCATCAGCCTCACGCGCTGCATCATCTACCTCAGCGACCTGCTCTTTGGCGGACGCTCCCGCATCACCTTGCATTGGGGTATTGTCGTCGCCGGCATGGCGGTGTTCTGCCTGCTGTGCGTGTGGATCGCGTACCGCCGCATTCGCGCGGTCGAGGTGGGGTGATGCCCGCATCCATCACCTTTACGGATGTCTCGGTGTGGTTCGGCGAGGTCGTGGCCTTGAACAAGGTCTCGCTTGAAGTCGCCCCCGGTATCACGGGCCTCCTCGGGCCGAACGGCGCGGGAAAGTCCACGTTCATGTCGCTGTGTACCGCGCAGCTCAAGCCAGGGCAAGGCGACGTGCGCGTGCTTGGCCAGCCGGTGTGGTGCAACTATCCGCTCTTGCGCTGCCTCGGGTACTGCCCCGATCGCGAAAACTACTACGACGACATGACCGGATTCGAGTTCGTTTATTGGCTGACGCGCTGCGCGGGACTGTTCCCAAAGGCAGCCCGGCGCGCAACCGAATCGGCCCTGCAGCGCGTCGCCATGACCGAACGCATGCACGACCGTATCGCCACGTACAGCCGCGGGATGCGGCAGCGGGTGAAGCTGGCGCAAAGTTTCGCGCATGAGCCGGACGTGCTGTTTCTCGACGAACCGATGACGGGGCTTGACCCCATCGGACGGTTGGCGATATTCGAACTCATTCGCGAACTGGGCAAAGGCGGCAAGACCGTTATTGTCTCGAGCCACATCCTCTACGAAATCGAAAACGTAACGTCCAACATCATTCTCATGAACCAGGGAACCGTGCTCGCCGTGGGCGACGTGCACGACGTGCGCGCGCTGATCGACGCCCATCCCCACAGCGTCTCCGTGCGGTGCAACGCCCCGCGCGCGCTCGCCGCGAAGATCATCGATCTGCCCGCGATTGTAACCGTCGAGTTCGACGACGACATCTCCGGGCTTGTCGTGCGCACGCGCGACCCCAATGCATTCTACGCGCGGTTGACGGAATTGCTCGCGGACCCGGTATACGGTATCGAAAGCGTGCACGCGCCCGACGATAACTTGCAGTCCGTCTTCGAGTACCTCGTGCCATGAGCATGGAGAACCGCATTCAACCCGGCCATTTCCTGAACGTACTCGCGGCGGTCGCCGTGTTTTCCACGCGCCTGTTCTTGCGGCGGCGCCGCACGTGGTTGATGGCCGCGCTCATGCTTCTCCCCGTTGCGCTGCCATTCTTGGCCGCGGCATTGGACACCTCCGCGACCCGCATGGGGCCGCGCCTGCTCGTGGCGCTCGTGGAGTATCTCTACCTGTTTACGCTGGCGCCGCTTACGGCGCTCTTCTTCGCGGGAACCCTGCTTAGCGAAGAAGTCGAAGGTCATACCTTCCCACTGTTGTTGTCGCGGCCCGCGCCACGCTCGGCCATCGTGCTGGGAAAATTCGCCGCCTACTTCGTCGTGTCGTTCGCGCTACTTGCCCCGGCGGTGGTGGTTTTCGTGGCGGGCGGCGTGATCGCGCTGCACGTCTCCGAGCCCGGCGCGGCCTTTGCCCTATTGCCACGCTATCTGGCACTGGTTGCGTTGGCACTGCTGACCTACGGTGCGTTGTGCCTCTTCGTGAGCACGATCGCGACTCGCCCCGTAATCGTCTCGGCCATCTTCCTTTTCGGGTGGGAGAAGGCAGTTGTCGCGATACCGGGTTACGCGGACTTCCTGACATTCGAGAAGTACCTCAGACGGCTCACGCCGGATGTCCCATTCAAACGGCTCGAATTGGGCAAACTCGAGTTGCCCGTCGAGTTGCTGCGCAGCGTGTATCCCGTGGGGGCAGGCACATCTCTTGCCGTGTTGGCTGTGGCTGCGGCAGTCCTACTCGCATTCGCATGTCTTGCGGTGCGAAGGCGGCAGTACGCGGCCCACGGCGATGGGACGTAGGCAGGGTCGAATGCCGTGGTAGCGCAAAGAATGACTGCGGACGTGGTGTATGGCCACAAAGATGGCCTCGCGCTGACGTTCGACGTGTTCATGCCGGAAGGCACGCCGAACGGCGCGGGCATCCTCTTTGTCGTGAGTTCCGGATGGGTTTCGGAATGGCAGCCGCCGGACGTTACGAGGACTTGGTTTTGCCGCCTGCTGGCGAAAGGCTTCACGGTTTTTGCCGTGCGCCACGGGAGTTGTCCGAGGTATTCCGTCGTCGATGCGCTGGACGACATCCGGCGCGCAACGCGGTTCATCCACATGCACGCACGCGAATACGGCATCGACCCCAACCGCCTCGGCGCTACCAGCTACAGCGCGGGCGCGCATCTGGCGTTGATGACTGCGCTGACGGCGGACGACGGATATCCCGACGCGGAAGACGCGGTAGAGAAATATGGCAATCGTATCGCGGCTGTGGCCGCGTTCTGTCCGCCGGTCGATTTCACGGGCGAGATTTCGGAAGCTCAGCGCAACGTGCCGCTGGGCGAACTCGAAGCGAAGGCGTTGTCGCCGATGTATCGCATTCATCCGGAGGCGCCGCCTATACTGCTCCTGGTGGGGGATGCGGACGAGTTTTGTTCGGGGGTGAAGCGAATGCACGAGGCGCTAGCACGCTCGGACGTAAAGACGGAATTGCACGTGTACGAAGACGGGGATCATGCCTTCAGTGATGCCGGGCACAAGCGGTCCGCGGAAGAAGCGATGGGGGCGTGGTTCGAAACACATTTGCTGACTTCCTCCGGCCAAGCGCGTCGGTAACGTTAGTCCACGTTCTGGCATCGTTCGGACGTGTGAGGATATATGGAGCGTGATTGAAAGCTGACTACTTGGGAGGCAAACCGTGAACGAGACTGCGTGGATCCTTGCTCATGCATCAATCGTTAGTGCGGCGATTCCGCCAGATTCTGCGAACAGAACAAAAGGCGAATCCCTGACTGCGGAAGCAATCCTGATGGGAATGGCAGAGGTCTATGCCACGTGTTCGTCATATAGCGATACGGGATTGGTTAAGACCACGTTCTTCACGGAACAAGGGACCAACACAGACGAGAAACCCTTCAAGACTGCATACATACGTCCATCCCGGTTTCGCTTCGAGTTTCGCGATTCCATGTTTGCTTCCCAACAAACCGATGATTCAGAGATGTCGCTCATGATCGTGTGGCGTAACGGACCGGATGTGCAGACATGGTGGGGGATTCGGCCGGGAGTCGAAAAGCACACATCTCTCGGTATGGCAATTGCGGGAGCTACAGGAGTTTCCGGGGGATCAGCGCATACTATCCCTGCTCTCCTGATGGACAGATCCACCATCGGAGGCCGAACCCTCTTGGATATGAAGGATATCGAGCGCATTGATGACGCTCTGATTGGAGGCACCGACTGTTATCGTGTCCACGGTCTCTTTGGTGCGGGGTCTACCACGGTGTGGATTGAAAAGGCACGGCTCCTCGTCCGCCGAATAGACGAGCAACGAACGATCCGGGATTTCCGCACTGAGGAAACGACGATGTATGAACCCTGTGTGCATGGCGAAGTTACCGAAGAAATGCTGGCATTCACCCCGCCGGAATGATCGAGCGATAAAACCATGCAATTGTTCGGCGTCGCAGTTCATCCACAAGCAATTGGTCAAAGGCAGTGAATGCGCCGTCGAACCCGCGAGGATTATTCTTGAAAGAGGTCTTCTTTATCGATACGATGATCGTAATACGATACGCTTATCGATGGAGGGGCCATGGCGACGGTGACAATTTCTCCCAAGTACCAAGTTGTGATACCGAAGGAAATCCGCGAGAAAATGGGGCTTCTGCCGGGACAGAAGGTTCAGGTCATCCTGTATGACGAGCGAATCGAGTTTATCCCTGTGCGCCCCATGAAGAAGATGCGAGGATTTCTGAAGGGAATCGACACAAGCGTCCCTCGCGAAGACGACAGGATATGAACGTCGTCGATTCGAGCGGTTGGCTGGAGTACTTTGCCGGGGGTGAATTGGCGTCGTTTTTTGCGCCTGCGATAGAAAAGGTGCGTGACCTTGTTGTCCCGTCCCTGACCTTGTATGAAGTGTTCAAGCGAGTGTCGCAGCAACGAAGCGAAGGCAATGCGCTTCAGGCTGTTGCGATGATGCACGAAGGGCGCGTCGTGGATCTCGATTCGAAACTCGCGTTGAGCGCCGCGCGGCTCAGCGTCAGGCATAAGCTGCCCATGGCGGACAGCGTTATTCTTGCTACTGCACGCGCATACAACGCGACACTCTGGACCCAGGACGCCCATTTCGAGCACCTAGAAGGTGTGAAGTATCGGAAAGCCAGGCCAGGCCGCTGATGTGCCGGCGCTCCTACCATCTCCAACAATCGTTGCAATGTCGCAGGTTTCACGAAGGGGTACATATGACTTTACAGACAGACAGGAATCGACGGGCCCTCGCATTTCTCCTTCTCGCGGCCGTAATGCCCCTGCTCTCCGCCGTCGCACAGGAGGCGCCGCGACCGAGGAAGATCGCCGTATTTGGCTCGTCTGTGGCGCACGGATCGGTCGACCATGAGAAGAAAGGCGGATACGCGGGCCGGCTCGGAGAGCTTCTGAAACCGCGAGGATGGGACGTGGTGAACGTGTCGCGCGGCGGCGATAGCACGATCAAAATCGCTCCGCGCTTCGAGACGGACCTGCTCCCGCAACATGCGGGGTACGTGGTAATCGCGCTGTCGTTGTCGAACGAAGGCATCGCGAAACAAGCGGACAAGGCCTATCGCGACGGCATCTACGAACAATGGCGGACGGGCGTGCTCGATCTGATCCGGCGGTGTCGCGAAGCGGGGATGGTTGTAGCGGTCGCCAACTGCTATGCGCGCAATGAATTTGCGAAGGATCCGCAACTCTACGAATACACGCGGCGCATGGACGTCGAAATCAGCCGGTGGGACGTGCCAAGCATTAACCTGTTGGGCGCGATTGACGACGGGCGCGGCGCATGGGTCGAAGGTCTCTATGCCGATGGCGGCCATCCCAACGGCTCCGGGCACCAGGAGATGTGCTACGCCTTTGTCCCGAGTCTGTTCGAGGCGCTGGAAGCGGGCAAGCCGATACCAGCGAAGAATACGACGCAAAAGCACGCGTACGTGTCGGGAGGAACCAACACCGGCGCGGCGCTGACGTTTACGCCCGCCGACACGATGCACTCGTTC
>JBHEKO010000461.1:0-2553 GCA_041859475.1 Candidatus Hydrogenedentales bacterium | reverse complement strand
GGTGCATGGCCGCGCTCGATTGCACGCGCTGGCTGGAAGCGCAACACTAACACACCGACGGCAATTGCAGACTCTCGTGACGCCCGGCCCTGCGCCGGGCGTCTTGCTTCGCGGAAACCGAGGAACAGCCGTAGACGCATTTGGCAGCGTCTGCTTCGATGAAGCTGACGCACGTTAGTGACTGCCGTTGGGTTTACCCGAGGCATTTGCATAACGCGCAGTCTACGGTTTACCCCACGCCGCGCTCGGCGATCGCGGCGCTACCGAGAGGCGCTGTCTACCGAGAGGCGCTGTCTACCGAGAGGCGCTACGTTTTCGCCGGAGCGCTACTCGAAGTATTCGAACGCGAGAATGTTGTCGAGATACACGCCGTCGAATCCGGCATCGACGATCTTCTTCACGTAGCTGTCGTTGTTTCCAAACAAGATGGCCTGCCACGCGGGGTCCCAGTAATTCACCCAATACTCACCTGGCCAGCCGCTGTACGCGCCCGCGATCCACGCGGGATTGCCCACGCGCCAACCGGTTTGCCAGTAGTAGCGCCAGTCCTCGACGGCCCCGATATTCAGATAGGCGAGGACGAGCCGCATGCCGCCGTTGGCTTTGTATTTCAGGGCATCGATCTGCGCGCCCGTGAACGCCTCTTCGTCCTGATACGGATCGATGATCAGGACGTCATAGTTGGTCGCGGCGAGGGCGTTGACGAAGCTTGTGCGCGAGGCATAGTTTTCGCCGTTGATGAGATAAAGGAAGTTCTTGGCCTCGCCGAGGGAATGCACGTCGTCGTCATTCACCGCAAAGGGCGCGGACGGATACGATGGAATGGCGTTGAGGCTGTACGTGCTGCTGAAGCTGGCGTATCCGCGCACGGCGCATTGGTTGTAGGCGTCGAGAACGTAGGTGTTCGTGGAGCAGCAGTCGGTCACCAACGCGTGCAGCCCGGCCGATTCGGCGCGATCGAGAAACTCGAGGTAGTAGGCGCGGTCGGCTGCGTTGGTCGCGACGTTGGACGTGTCTTGTCCGTAGAACGGGTGCTCCTGCCCCACTCCGTTGATGCTGAAGACGTAGGTGTCGTCGAGCGGCCCGCCGGGTTCGCCGTTGGTGGTGAGAAGTTCGAGGCCATTCTGCGGCACCACGAGGAACCCCGGTTCGAGCGAACGGGCGTAGGCGCTGATGTCTTGCACAAGGTCGCGCATGTTCTGCCGGTACTGCGTGGGCGGCGGGTCGCCGGAAGGGCACCCGGATAGAGCCGTCGCGATTCCCACGAGTAGCGCACAGAACGTCGAACGCAAGACAATCGTCATGTTTCCCCCTTGGCAGACCCCATGTCGCAACGCCAGTCCGCTGATCCATTATACCGCGCTCAGATTATGCATGTAAGCCCGTGCGAGAACGCGCGTAACTCATAGGTCCCATAGGTCGTATAGGTCTTATAGAACTCAGAAGGTACCCGCTCGGGACCACGAAAGACAGTCGCAAAGTAGATCGCAAAACAGCCGGCATCCCGTTGGCATTGGATTTGCTTCCTCTTCACCTGGCTAGCCTTGCTCGTTCGAGCATAAGGAAAGGAGCATCCAGTGATTTCACGCGTTTCCGATTCGCAAAGCGCCTATGCCTATAGAACCTCTCTGTCGAAGATGTCGGGAAACACACAATACAGCGGGGCGTTCGCGAACAGCTTGACCCAGATCTTGTCGAAGTCGGAGTCGAATCTCGACACGGTGGAAATCTCCAATGTGGGAAGTTTGCTGGCAAGCCAGCCGCTCATCCTGCCCACCAACAAAAACGTCCAGGCATTATCTGCCGGTTTGGCGTCCAAACTCGGCGAACTTTTCCGTGAGAACGGCATCGAGAAGGACCCTTCCATCACAATTAAGGTGGACAACAACACCGGCGCCATCTCGGTGACCGGCGACCGCGACGACACCGCGCACATCGAAGAACTCCTCAACGAGGACGAAGACCTCAGCAAACAGATTCGCACGCTGAATGCCATCAGCAGCCACGCCTACGAGATGCCGAAGCACATGGCTTTCCAAGAGGAGTATCGCAACAGCGATTCGCCCGAGGATGTCGTGGCCAAGTACAGCTCGCTGTTCGGCCCGCAAATGGCCCGGACATTCTCCATCGTCTATGATGGTTCCGCCGTTCAAATGATGGTTGACGGCAAGGCCTGGGGGAATCCGGTCTCGTAGTCCGGCGGTGCGCAACCGCGCACACCGGCTTCCGCGCCTGGCGGTCACCATTTCACCCTCCCGTGCATCATGTAGGCAGAGGAGGGAATTGGAGCCATGTTCAGAAGACTATTCGACCCATCCGATGCGCAAGTGGTCATTCGCGTGCTTCGTGGGCGCAGGGAAGATTTTGGGGTGTTGGTGCGCCGCTACCTGCCTGCGGTGCAAGCCATCGCATATGCATACACGGGCAATTACACCGATGCTCAGGGTGTTGCGCAAAACGCGTGGCTGCAGGCCTTCGACCGGCTCGACACGTTGCGCGAGCCGGACAAGTTCGGGCCGTGGTTGCTGCAAATCGTGCGGAATGTGGCGCTCG
>JBHEKO010000218.1:0-4802 GCA_041859475.1 Candidatus Hydrogenedentales bacterium | reverse complement strand
GGAAGGTCTCCGCAGGCACAGCTACGAACAACCCCACCGCAGCCAACCAAACGGAGGAAAAATGGTTATTCCCCCACTTTGATGGAATAAAGAGTGCAAGAAAAATGCCAAATTCTGGAGGTCTGCCTTCTGTCTCATGATAAGTTATGTATTTACAGTAACTTGCTAATTTAACGAGTTAATCTTGAAATCGTGATTTTTATCACTATGTTGTCAAATCTGGCTTATATTCGTCGGCAGTGTTATTCAACTGTGATAAAAAACTTCTCTGTTGACTGTTGTTTCACGATCCGTATATGCATCAGCGCAGGACTAGATATCTGCGGCCTATTCTCCCCTCTCGAACGCTTAGGTCTCGTCATTTTCCTAAAGATTATCAAGATAGATTGGATTGGCGGCGCGCGAGGAAGCAACAGGACAAGTGCGTTGCGTTCCTGATCTCGGTCAGCCAACTGAACTCCGCGTGGATCCGAATGCTTCTGTGCTTGACCACACTATCGCTGCCGCCACGATTCTCATTGCGTCTGCGTGCGGGAGGCTCAATATCTGGTCACCCTCAATGGTCAGTGGCTTCGGCGCTTGACGTACGAACCGCAGCGCTTCGGATTGACCCGTGTGTCGCCAGCCTATACCATGCGTGTATGGCGGCAGCGCAGTAGGTAGTGTCGGTGGCTTCGAGTGGATGCGGGTGGGACAGGAGGGATTCGGTGGCTCCCATTTCAAGGACCATCTATCTTTTTCTGGCCGCGGCCGTGGTTGCGGCACTGGGCGCACCGCTATCGGGCAATGGAGACGTAAAGGCTCAGGTCCCCCTCCGCACGGATAGCCCAGAACTCTCCAATGGCGGCGAGACGAAGACGGCTCCCGTTAGGTTGGTTGACGGTCTCCCTGTTCCACCTTTTGGTTGTTCACTGGAGTCCGTGGAAGGAGGTACGTTCTCGTGGTCCAAAGGCTTCCTTTCTTCTCACCTGGCTGCGTGGCCGGAGCGGTCCGAATCACCTGACAAATTGCCATTATCTTACGGAAAGTGGACAGGCGCGACTTACAAGAATGCACCCGGCGAGCGTTGGGTCGCCCAGATCAACGCATGGTATCGGGATGGCACCGCAGCCGGACTGACCCAGGACACTTTTCGCAGCTTTGACCAGGGGCACTCGAGCATTCGGGCGAGTGCTTACCCTCAAATGAAAACCGAAATTGCAGTATCCGACCTGGGGCCACCGTGGGAAAACATATTCCGTCCAAGGGTGACGATGGGCGTACAGTCATTCGGCGTCGACGGGAAGAGCGTGGTAGAGGCGAGGTCCCGCGCGGTCATTCGCTCTTACTACGAATTGGGAGGCACGGTGCAGCCGTTCCAACGTTTCTATAGGCTTCTCTATGAGAACAACTTTCTGTTTGTAGCCCCTGCTGTGGGGTCTTTCTCTCCGGGAAACGATGCTTTCGCATTCTTGAGCCCATTTTACTTGCATTCGATTGGCGCTTCGGGCACGGATTCCAGGTTGCTGAAACCGCTGATTTTTGCCTCGGCAGCGTTACCCCCTAACCTGAAAACGAGATTGCTGCGGGCGGGTCTTCTCGTGCCGACGTTGATGTATTTGTTCAAGAGCCACATCGCCGACGATATCAAGTCTATAGAAGCTCATGTCCCCGCCTACACGTTACCAGCGGAAGCTGATGATGATTTCGAGGGTCCGGCCCCTTTCTTGGACGGCTTGCTGAATTCGGCACACAGTCTGACCCACATACCTCCGGTGTGTCGCTTGCGGATGATAGATTTTGCGATTGAGGCCAAGGGGGACCACGACTACGGTCAGGCGGCATACTGCGAATACAATACCTACGCCTTTTCCGGCGCACTGAGGCCGGGGCAGGCGTTCGTCATGACAATAGACTTGCGTTTCAGCTGGACGGATGAGAATCGCCCGATTGTTGCCTACCAAGTATCGGTGCTGCGAGGGGATGCCAGTATTGAGCCGCTGAACGGAGAGAAGTCGGTGTTAAGAATACGGATTCCCTGGACACCGACAAACAATCAGAACAATCTGCGGACCGACGTGCTACTGCTGGTCCACGACGGAAGATACTACTCGGCACCCGCCTACCTATCGGTGCGGCATCTGGACAGACTCGACCCGATCACCTTGGGCGTCAAGAGGCGTCTTCCCTTGACAGGGGACAAACCCTAAGGTACAATTTGCCAAGATAGTTGGTTGTTACTTGCTTTTTCCGAGGGTAAATAGGGGTATGTAGGAAAATCGGGACAGGTGCTTCGCCTATGTGTTTGCGAAGTGCGCCCAAGTAGGGGGTTTCCGTGAGCGAAGAAGGAGGAAACCCCAGCATGAGTTCCATTAGTCGCTACTCACTCGGGATGAGTTCGGAGTTATGATCTCCCGGGTGGTTCTCGAAAATAGGGCTGCGCGGAGCAGGCGTATTCCGCGGTTGTCGGCAGCGTTTGGCTGGGTGTCGCTGATGACGCTCTCCACGAGCGCTGTTTTTTTGTTTCCAGAGGCCGCGCTGGCCGCCCCGTCGAACGGGCAGGTCTGGACCTTCCGCCAGCCGGACGGGACGGCGTTCCAGGCCAAGGTACTCGGCGACGAGTATTTCGCGTACTACGAGACCCTGGACGGAAATATCGTTGAGCAGGACACGGCGTCCCGTTATTGGTACTACGCGCGACCGAAGGCCGATGGTACCTTGGAGCGAACGCTGCAGGCAGTGGGAGACTCCGGGCGCAAGGCGGCGCTACTGGACCAGGAGAAGGGGCCTTGGCTGCAGGCGTCGGCACGCAAAGCCGCCGAACGGGCCGAGGAGATGCTGGGAGGGGAGTCTGGCATCCAGAAGGCGCCGGCGAGCGGAGTCGTGCGAGGGGTCTTTCTTTTTGCCAATTTCTCGGACACCAGCACTACTTTCACGAGCACGGACCTTTCCAACCTGATCAACACGACGGGCTACAACAGCAACGGGGCCTCGGGCAGTGTCCGTGACTTTTACTACGAGAACTCGTATGGGACGATGACTCTCGAGATCGACGTCTACACGTGTACGCTGCCTCAGACCCGCGCCTACTATGGTCAAAACTCGGGCGGTGCCGGAACGGACCAGAACGCGCGCCAGATGATTATGGACGCCATCGCCGCCGCGGACGGTACGATGAACTTTGCGAGCTACGACGCGGACGGGGATGGGAGCGTGGATGTGTTTGGTGTGGTCCACCAGGGAAAGGGGGAGGAGAGCGGCGGGGGGACGGACGCGGTTTGGTCGCACAGCGGACGCCTTGCTTTGGCCGAGAGTGTGGACGGGAAAACGGTCCAGGATTACGTCGCCTTACCGGAGCGGTATGGCGCAAGCGGCTTGAGCACGATCGGGGTGTACTGCCACGAGTTGGGGCATCATCTGTTCAACCTGCCGGATTTGTATGATTTGGACGGCAGTTCCAACGGGGTGGGCAATTGGAGCGCGATGGGCTATGGGCTATGGCTAGGCCCGAACGGGGCCAAGCCCTGTCACTTTGATCCCTGGTGCAAAATAGTGCTGGGATGGCTTTCCCCGACGACGATTACCACCGCTCAAACCGGGCTTGCGTTGCCCAACTTCGACGAACACCCCACAGCACTCCTGGTCCCGGTTGACCCGTACCGGGATGGCGAGTATTTCCTGGTCTGCAACCGGTACAAGCGTTCTACGGGCGTGGCTTCGACGGGCTTTGACGCGTACTTGCCCGGCAGCGGGGCTCTGCTCCTGCACGTAGACGATTATGTGACTAGTAATAATACGGAGGCGCGCAAGAAGGTGGACGTGGAGGAAGCCGATGGCCTGGGGCAGCTTGACAGCCGTGCCAATCTTGGCAATTCGGGCGACCTTTATCCCAATGGAGCCAGTGCCTTCAACACCACGAGTACTCCGAACACCAAGGACAATGACGGTGCCAGCACGGGAATAGTCGTGGACACGTTTACGGGGGCGGCCACGGCCGCTATGACGTGCTCGGTCACCCCGCGCTCTGCACTGAGCGGCACCTACCTTGGCTACGATGCGATGGGGTGTGATGAGACGGGGACCGGCTTCGATGGCATTGATTACGGGGTGGTGCGTTTTACGACGACGTCGGCGGGCATCCTCCGGCGAGTCAAGACCTACTTTCTCTACACGGGAACGACCAACTATACGGTCTACGTGTACAGCGGTTGGAGCGGCGGTGCGCCCAGCGGACTGTTGACCTCTCAATCCGGGTCCAACACCGGCAAGGGATTTAAGGAAATCACGCTGAGTTCGCCACAGACGTTTGCTGCGAACACCGATTTCTATGTCCAGGTGTTGTACGACACGGGCTATTTTTTCTCGCTGGAGATTCCGTGGACGCTGGACTCGGAATGTGCCGGGCGCAGTTGGGTCAGCGACGATGGGGTGGCGTACACCAATCTGACGTCGTCAAACGGCTTACCCTACGACCTCAACATCCGGGCAGACCTTCAACTGGCACCGACGGCCGACACGGTCACGCCGGCCACGGCAAGTCCCACGAACGGCAGCACCGTCGACTTTTCCGTGCACTTTAGCGGCGATGTCCTGAACTTTAACGATGTCTCGGACCTCGTCATCACGGAGACGGGGACGGTGGCGCATACCGGAGCAAGCATTGCGGGGGGTCCCCAGGACTACAGCGTCACGGTCACTGGCGTTGCCGGAGACGGGACGATCGCGTTGGCGGTAAGTACCCTGTCCGACGTACAAGACGCCGCTGGAACCGCCTTGGCGTCCAGTGTGACTAGCGCAACCGTCACGATAGACACGACGGGACC
>JBHEKO010000634.1:0-2876 GCA_041859475.1 Candidatus Hydrogenedentales bacterium | reverse complement strand
GGCGGGCGTCTTGTCGAGTCCGAGCAGACCGCTGACGACGTGAAACGAGACGCCCGCGCGCGTGAACGCATTCGAGACTTCGGGAACGCAACAGGCGCAGCATTGGGCCAACCATTCGCCCGTGGCGGTGCGCTCGTAGTTCATGCGCTCGGCAGGCTGAAGGTTGAGCACAACGACGGGCTTCTTGCAGACTTAAACGACCGGCAGCACGAACGCGCTCATGGCATAGGTGGCCGCATGGCATAGGATGAGGTCTACGTTGTGTTCGTTGAAAAACTCGCCCGCGCGGTGCGCCATTTGCTCGGAGTCGACCATGCCGAAGTTGGCCACGTCTCCCCATTCGCCCGCACGGCACTCGATGAATCTCCCGTAACCGGTCAGCCGATCGAGCAAGCCGTCGAACTGTTCCCAGTAGTGCGGATGGCCGATGGAGAAAAGCCCGATGCGCGGTTTCAGGGCAGCCTTGATTGGAAAAGAACAGACCAATGTGATTCCTCGCTCATCGTCGATTGAGCGACTAGAATGACAGAAGGCACTGCCAGATATAAAGGTACCCGAGGCTGTCGGTTTCTTCCCAGATCGACTTCACCAGATTTGGATCGCCGGAGAAAGACCCAATTTCCGTCTTCTTTTCTTCCCACGGGATGCAGGCGCCCGGCTTGCGCACGAGGGTTCCCGCGGGACCGAAGGGCGCGGATTCCGAGGCGGACGCCACTTTCGCGACATCGGGCATTGGCGAGGCGGGGCCATCGTAGACGCCGTATTCGCGCGTGAAGTCGGTCATGGCGCGGACGTTCTCGACCTTGGAGTCGTTCTGCATGATGGCGGAGGCGTCCATCACGTAGCCGCCGTCTTGCGCGACTTCGTCGATGATCTTCTTGCAGCAGTCGCGCACTTCGTCGGGTGTGCCGAAGGCGAGGAGATAGTTGGGCACGCCGCCGCTGAGGCAGAACTTGTGGCCAAACGCCTGGTGGGCTTTGAAGATGTCGGAGCGATCGATGTGAAACACGATGCTCTGGTCGGGTAGTTCCGCGAAGGTGTCGAGGTGCGCGTTCCAGTTGCCTTCGGCGTAGAACAAGGTTTGTTGGCCGTGCCGCCACAATTCTTCGATGATTGGTTTCAACGTCGGCCAATAGTAGCGGTCGAAATGTTCATACGAGATGAACGGCACGCAGCCGCGATGCATCCAGAATCCGATGGGGAGATTCTTCTCGGGGTCCGCGCCGGACAACGCGACGTTGTAGAGATGCGGCATGAGTGCCTCGCACGCGGCCTGCACCTTGTCGGGCTGCTCGATGAGGTCGGACATCAGCCCAAGATAGCCGCGCAACTTGTCGGCGATGATGTCGAAGGGGGCTTTGAAGATGCCGGAGATAGCGGACGGCGTGCCGCATTCGCGTCGCATCTGATCGATCTGGCCTGGGAACGCGTTGAAGTACGAGAGCATGGCCATGCCGCCTTTGAGAAACGAGAGGTTGTTGCGGAACGTGGCAGGCTCGCCGGGGCGCACGACATCGCGCGCGACACGCGGCAACCAGACGTTAAACAGAAAGCCTGTGGGGTCGTCGATGAGTTGGTCGTACTCATCGGCCTGCATGAAGGCCTTGCCTTCTTCCGGCTCGCGGTATTGAAAGCCCGTCTCGGGGGGGACGTTGATTCCGGGCACGCCGTAGTAGCGGAGGCCGATGGCCTCGGTGAGGCCGGTCCACACGTAGACCATGTTGGGGACGGTGGCGTCCCAATCGAAATCCATCGCGCACTTGCGCGTCGCCTCGAAGGCATAGCGGTAGTCGTGCGTGACCTGTTGGCAGGTGTAACCCGTGTAGGTTGAAATGAACTCCGCCACAAAGGGGCGAATCGGCACGCGGTCGGGTTTGCCGTTGCGCATGGCGGTCACATAGCGGCGAAGCCGGTCGGCGTAGAGTTGTTCTTTCGATTCGGCCATTGGTCGACTCCCCCCTTGTGATCGCGGTTGCGTGTTCTGCCCCTACAACGGCGAGAGCCTATTGTAGGAGGGTTTGGTCGCGAGGGCAAGCGCAGTTTTGAGGCGATTCTTGGGGCTGTGTTCTGGATCGCGGAAGAGCGATGAAGAGTGCGGGATTACGATACGTTGAAATCTGAAATCTGAGATTTGAAATCTGAATATCGAGAAGGAAGTATCGAGGATAGGAGTAATGAGAACGTCGCACAGCGGGCTGAAGACGCGCGGGGCTTTTCGAGTGCCTAATTTCGTCTTGCGATCTCCAACCGGATTTGCCGGTTATTCTATGTTTTCATTATTCCGCTTCCTATACTATATTACTTGCTGGCGCCGGAATGTATTGCGGGGTCAATATTTATCCGATGCTCGTGTGGTGCGCATCATCTGCCAACGAGGTGATTTGTGAAGTACGATCGCCTTGAAGACCTCCCGGTATGGAAAGCAGCCATTGACTTGGCGACGCGCGTTTACGCGCTAACGCGTGACCGGTACTTCGCGCAGCCGGGGGATTTGCGGGATCAGTTGCGGCGCGCGGCATTGTCTGTGTCGAACAATGTTGTCGAGGGATTTGAGCGGGGCTCGACCGCGGAGTTGTTGGCATTTCTGTACATTGCGCGCGGTTCCGCGGGGGAGGTGCGGTCGATGCTTCATTTCGTGGAACGTGATGGCGGGGCGGGGCATCTCACATCTGAGATTGCAGGTACGAGATTGGTGGCGGAGAATTGTTCCAAACAGATTCGTGGATGGGCGGATCATCTTCAGAATTCGGATATCAAGGGGCAGCGGCATCTCACTGAACAGTCGCGCAGGAATTATGCGAACAAGCGGAATGCCGACGCGTTCATGCGGCAGCTCGACGATATCATGCGCGCGTCGCGAGAAGAGGGGAAGACCC
>JBHEKO010000616.1:0-2850 GCA_041859475.1 Candidatus Hydrogenedentales bacterium | reverse complement strand
CCCATTATCCGAAGCGAACACGGTGAACGATGCGCAACCCGCGTCGCTGACGATTTCGGAGATCTACAAGTCCATCCAAGGAGAGTCCACGTGGGCGGGCTTGCCGTGCATATTCGTCCGGTTCACGGGGTGCCACCTGCGGTGCGTGTGGTGCGACACGGAGTACGCGTTTCACGGCGGCACAAAAATGACCGTGACGGACGTCGTGGAGCGCTGCGTGGCCCTGGATTGTTCTCTGGTCGAGATAACCGGGGGCGAGCCTCTGCTCCAGAAATCGTGCGGCGCGCTGGCTCGCCAATTGCTCGACCGGGGATTCACGGTACTGTGCGAGACGAGCGGCGCATTGCCTCTCGACCGCTTGCCGAACGAGGTCATCAAGATCATGGACCTCAAGTGTCCGGGGAGCGGAGAGGGTGAAAAGAACGACTGGTCGAATATCGAGCGGCTATCGCCCCGCGACGAGGTGAAGTTCGTGATCGCCAGCCGCGAGGATTACGAATGGAGCCGCGACGCCGTGCGCAAGCACGGCCTTCCATCCCGTTGCAGGCAAGTCTTGTTTTCGCCGGTGTTCGGTTCGGTGGAGCCGAAGGACATTGTCGATTGGATACTCGAAGACAAGTTGGATGTCCGGTTTCAGTTGCAGCTTCACAAGTTCGTCTGGCCGCCCCAACAGCGCGGCGTATAGTGCAAAGGAATTCATGAAAGTCGAGTTGTTCAAAAGGTTTCAGTTTGAGGCGGCGCACTCCACCGCACGAGGCGGAGACGCCGCGCCGAAGCTTCACGGGCACAGCTATCTTGTGGAAGTGCGCCTTGAGGGCGAGTGTCGCGAAGACTTGGGTTGGCTCGTCGACTACGGGGAGATCTCCGACTGTTTCCAACCGCTCTTTCATCAACTCGATCATCACAACCTCAACGAAATCGAAGGACTGCAGGATGTCACTGTCGCTGGCGTTCGACGATGGATCAAGGAGAGGTTGACGCCGGCCGTTGCTGCCTTGAAGGATGTCGCCGTGAGCGTGATCGGGCCTTGCTCGTATCACCCTATGGTCCTGCCTGAAGAGGCGGAATGGGATGCGCCGCAGCGTGTACGCTTTGGTTTTGAAGCAGCCCACGCGTTGCCCAATTTGCCGAAAACGCACAAGTGCAGCCGCATGCACGGGCACAGCTTTCGCGTCGAAGTGGGCGCGCGCGACTTGATCCGTTTGGAAGATTCGTTGAGCCGCGTCTACCGCGAGTTGGATCATTCGTGTTTGAACGAAATTCCCGGGCTTCACAACGCGACGTCGGAACAGATTAGCCGATGGATATGGACCCGGCTCGCGCCGGACTTCCCCGATTTGGAGGCCGTGATTGTTGCGGAGACGTGCACAGCCCGTTGCGTGTATCGCGGATTGTAGGGAATTGAAGAGCCGGCTGGAAGCCGGCGCCACCGAGGAATAGCAATGCCGTCGAAGAAAGCACCAAAGCCGAGAAAGAAGACAGATGCGAGCGCACACGTCAGGGCACAGTTTAAGGCGCTCGACAAGACGCTGCCCTTTTCAGGTCCAGAGGCCATCGATACGGCCGTGCTTGAGTGCTTCGCGTACGAATACGCGGGTAGACACGTCGGCGAACCGATGGTGATCGAGACCACGACGGACGAGTTCACTTCCGTGTGCCCCTTCTCGGGGTTGCCGGACTTTGCCCGCGTGACCATTCGCTACGCCCCGAACAAGCTGTGCATCGAGCTTCGCTCCCTCAAGTACTACCTGCTCTCCTATCGAGACGTGGGGATTTGGTACGAGCACCTGGTCAACCGCATGCTGGAAGACCTCGTGCGCGCCTGCGATCCCCTCAGCATGGAAGTCGAGATCGAGTGCCAGCCCCGCGGCGGCCTCAGCAGCACCGTCACGGCGCGCTACAGCAAACGCAAAGGCAAGTAGCCCTTCCGACAGCGACTACTTCGTGGGCCAGTTGAGTTGTGTGTGAAGGAACTCAAATGTGCCCACCGCATGAATCGTGTGCGGACCGTTGAAGAACTCGATGGCCGTGCGGTCTCCCAGGCCGAGTGAATCGTAATGCCGGCGCGTCCGCGCATATTCATAGGCCACCCATTCATCAATCCCCACGCCATCGTCGTGTCCGCGTTCGACCATGAAGGGCCTCGGACAGATTAGCCACGTCATCTCCGCATGATTGAACGTGTTGCCAAGATCGAACTCATACATTTCATACTCGTGCGTGAACATGTAGCTGAACGGCGCCGTCACGGACGTCATCTTCCACACCCACTCGTTGAAATCCCCGGAGCAGATCGACAGGCAGTAGCCGTCAAGTTGCGCGGGCACGCGCAAGGCCGTCTTGCCGCCGTAGGACAGGCCATAGAACGCGATTCGGCTTGCATCCACGAACGGCTGCGCGCCGAGCCATTCGAGAATGCGCGCATGCTGCCGCGTAATGAACGAGAACAGCGACAGCTTCAACGGATTCGCTTTGCGCTGAAGCACGCGAAACGCCTCTCCTCCCGTGTACGGATTCTGAGGCGAGAACGTGACGAACCCTTGCTCCGCCAACTTCCACGCGACGCCGTGATAGTAGTGGTTGTCGCTCTTGGGTTCGGCAAGTTCCTTCGGATACCCCTCAAGCCCGTGCTGGCAGACAACAACGGGCCTGCGTTCTCCTTCCTTGATGTCTGTCGGCACAAGTAGGATTCCGTACGCGAAAACATCGGGACAGACATCAAGCATCACTTCGTAGCCGCGGTACAACGGCTCGTCGTAGATTAAGCGCGTGCGCGGATTCGCAGCGACTTCAGGTTCGTTCAATGCTCCAATGACTTCGCGGCGAAAGTAATCGCGATACCATTTCGAA
>JBHEKO010000564.1:0-8777 GCA_041859475.1 Candidatus Hydrogenedentales bacterium | reverse complement strand
GAAGGCCCCTTGAAGGGCATTCTCCAGTACTGCGAAGACCCGATCGTGTCCAGCGACATCATCGGCAACAATAATTCGAGCATCTTCGACGCGGGCCTCACCGGCGTCATGGACGGCAACTTTGTGAAAGTCGTGTCGTGGTACGACAACGAGTGGGGTTATTCCTGCCGTTGCATCGACCTCCTGAAGAAGATGGCCTAACGATTCATGCGGCCCCGCCGGAGGGTCTGGCGGGGCCGCTTTCGTTATGACGCGGAAGTGAGAACGGGCATATGAATAAGCTGACAATTCAAGACCTCGATGTAAAAGGCAAACGCGTACTCATGCGCGTGGACTTCAACGTCCCGCAAAATGCGGACGGCACGGTCCGCGACGACACCCGCATCCGCGCCGCGCTTCAGAGCATCAACTACGTCCGCGACAACGGCGGCAAGTTGATCCTGATGTCGCACCTGGGCCGTCCGGGCAAGCCCGAGAAGGCCGAGACCGAGGAAGAAAAGCAGAAGATCATCAAGAAAAATGCCCTGCTGAACATGGGTCCCATCGCGGACCGTCTGCGCGAATTGGTGGGCGGCAACGTGAAGAAGCTCGACTCGCTCGTCGGACCCGAAGTCGAAGCGGCCGTCGCGGCCATGCAGCCCGGCGACATCATCCTCCTCGAAAACACGCGCTACCACAAAGGCGAGACGAAAAACGACGAAGCCCTCTCGCAGGAATTGGCCAAGCTTGGCGACGTGTACGTGAGCGATGCCTTCGGCAGCGTACACCGCGCACACTCCTCCACCGAGGGCGTCTGCAAGTTCGTGAAGCAAAGCGCCGCGGGATACCTCGTCGCGAAAGAAATGCAGTATTTCACCAAAGTTTTGAATAGCCCGGACCGGCCCCTGGTCGCAATCCTCGGCGGGGCAAAGGTCTCGGACAAGATCACGGTCATCGAGAATCTCCTGAACCTCGTCAATACGCTGATTATCGGCGGAGGGATGGCCTACACCTTCATGAAGGCCCAAGGCCACGAGATCGGCGATTCGCTCTTGGACGAAGGCGGCATCGAAGTCGCCAAGACCGTCCTCGCGAAAGCCAAGGAGAAGGGCGTCGAGTTGCTGCTGCCCGTGGATACCGTAGTGGCGGACGCGTTCTCGAACGACGCCAACACGAAGACCGTCGGCCTCGGCGGCATCGAAAAGGGTTGGCAAGGCCTCGATATCGGCCCGAAGACCATCGCCCTCTTCAGCGAAGCGATTAAGCGCTCGAAGACCGTGGTATGGAACGGCCCGCTTGGCGTGTTTGAGATGGAGAAGTTCGGTGTAGGCACAAGGACCATCGCGGACTTGTTGGCCGCTTCCCCCTCCATCACGAGCGTAATCGGCGGCGGCGATACGGCCGCGGCCGTGACGCAGTACGGCCTCGCGGACAAGATGTCTCATGTGTCGACCGGCGGCGGCGCTTCCCTCGAAATGCTCGAAGGCAAAGTGCTCCCAGGGTTGGCGGCATTGACGGATAAGAATTAGAATACGGCGCCCCCGGCTTCGGCCGGGGGCGCACCCCAAATTAGGCTTTTTCGCCGAATAGTTCGGCGTTTTGCGTAACTAGCCAGTTCTCGGGCGTGCAACTCACCACTGCCGTGCTGGGATCCGGCCGAACGAAAAGGAAACAGGTGACATGTCGACATTGCAGAAAGACCGCAAGACCCAGATTATCAAAGACCATGGGAAACACGAAGGCGACACCGGCTCCGCCGAGGTACAGATTGCGCTGCTTACCGCGCGCATCAACGACCTGACCGAGCATTTCAAGTCGCACCCCAAGGATTTCGCGGGCCGTCGCGGGCTGCTTAAACTCGTAGGACAACGGCGTAACTTCTTGAATTACGTCCGGACCGAAAACGTGGAGCGTTACCGCTCGATCGTCAAGGCCTTGGGCCTGCGCAAGTAGCGTTGTCGAGATTGTCGCGGCGTGTGTGTTCGCGACGCGGACGCACACGCCGCTAGATGCACTAATAAGGAGTGTTCACATAGAGCAGGAAAAGAAGGAACGTTGTGGGAGACGTTCCGCCAAAGTATGGAGAAATAGAAGAACATGATTGAACGTCTCTCAGTAACCGTCGGTTCCACTGAAATTACCCTGGAAACCGGACGGATCGCCAAACAGGCCCAGGGGGCCGTTTTGGTAACCTGCGGCGACACGATGGTGCTATCGGCAGTATGTGTCGCGAACGATACCCGAGAAGGGCAGGACTTCTTCCCACTCACCGTGGACTACCGCGAAAAAAGCTCCGCGGCAGGCAAGATTCCGGGCAATTTCTTTCGCCGCGAAGGCAGACCCACCGAACGCGAAGTGCTCGTGTGCCGTCTTACCGACCGACCCTTGCGCCCGCTCTTCCCGAAAGGATTCATTAACGAAGTCCAGGTCTTCTCGACCGTCTATTCGACGGACAACGAAAACAACCCGGCAAACCTTTCGCTGATCGGCGCATCCGCGGCCTTACACATCTCGAAAGTCCCGTTCCTCGGCCCCATCGGAGCAGTCCGCGTCGGTCTTATCGACGGGGAATTGGTCGTGAACCCGCCGATGTCGAAGATGGTGGACAGCGAGCTCGACCTGATGCTCGCGGGCACGCGCGAAGCCATTACGATGGTGGAAGGCGGAGCCAAGGAACTGTCCGAAGAAAAGATGCTCGAAGCGCTCGAGTTCGGTCACAAATACATCAAGGTGATTTGCGACGCAATCGACGAGTTCCGCGCGAAAGTCGGCGTCGAAAAGATGTCCTACGAAACGCCCAAAGTCGACGAAACCGTCGTCGCGGATGTGGAAGCCCTCGCGGGCCCGCGTCTGATCGCCCTGCTCGAACCCGTCAACAAGCACGACCGCTCCGATGCCCTCGAAGCCCTCGTCAAAGAAGTGAACACAACGCTCGCGGAGAAGTACGGCAAAGAGCTGTTCGACACCCGCAAGAGCGACATTGCCACCGCGTTTGACGCCATCGAGAAGCGCGTTATGCGCGACCAGGTCATCAAGACCAATACCCGCTTGGACGGACGCGACCTGACGACTGTCCGCCCCATCACGATCGAAGTCGGCGTCCTGCCGCGTGCGCACGGCTCCGCCTTGTTCACGCGCGGTGAAACGCAGGCACTCGTGACCACGACGCTCGGCACGAGCCGCGACGAACAGCGCCTCGACGAACTGACCGGCGAAGAGTTCCGGCGGTTCATGCTGCACTACAATTTCCCGAGCTGGTCGGTCGGCGAAGTGCGGCGCATTTCGGGTCCGGGCCGTCGCGAGATTGGTCACGGCAAGTTGGCCGAGCGCGCCCTTGAGGGTGTCGTGCCGGTCGAAGAGAACGGCAGCGGCACCGGCGAATTCCCGTACACGGTTCGCATCGTTTCGGACATCACCGAGAGCAACGGCTCCAGTTCGATGGCCACGGTTTGCGGCGGAACGCTCAGTCTCATGGACGCAGGCGTGCCGATCACCGCGCCGGTCGCGGGTATTGCCATGGGCCTCATCAAAGAAGGCGACGAAGCCCGCGTCCTCTCCGATATCCTCGGGGCGGAAGACCACCTCGGCGACATGGACTTCAAGGTCTGCGGCACGCGCAACGGCATCACGGCATTCCAAATGGACTGCAAGGTGATGGGCGTTTCGCGCGAACTCATGAACCAGGCCTTGCACCAGGCGCGCGATGGCCGCCTGCATATCCTGAACAAGATGGACGAAGCACTCGCGGCGCCGCGCACGGAAATCTCGCAGTACGCGCCGCGCATCATCTCCATCACGATCAATCCCGACAAGATCCGCGATATCATCGGACCGGGAGGAAAGATCATCCGGGAGATCCAGCGCACGTCGGGCGCGGAGATCGAGATTCAAGACGACGGCACGGTAAATGTCGCGGCGGTAGACGCCGAGGCCGCCAACGCCGCCATCGAGATGATCCGCAGCATCGTAGCGGAGCCGGAAGTCGGCGTCGTCTACGCCGGCAAAGTCACGCGCATCATGCCGTTTGGCGCCTTTGTCGCCGTCCTTGGCGGAAAAGAAGGCCTTGTCCACATCTCCGAACTTGCGACAACGCACGTGCGTAACGTGACCGATGTCGTGCAGATTGGCGACGAAGTGCGCGTCAAGGTCATCGAGATCGACAAGCTTGGCCGCGTGAATCTGTCGAAGGTTCAAGCCGACCTCGAACTCGGCCTCATCACCGAGGAAGAGTACGAAGCGCGCGAATCCTCCGGCGACCGCGACCGCGGCGGGGACCGTGGCGGCGACCGGGGACGCGGTGGCGACCGTGGCCGTGGCGGGGACCGTGGCGGCAATCGTGGCGGCGGCGGTGGACGCGACCGCGACCGCGGCAGGCGGTAATCCAATTCCAATCGAATGGCGCTTCCTTGGGGAAGCGCCATTCGTGTATCTACAAGAATTCGTTGCATAATACGCCCCATATGCCCCAGGAGGAATCCATGCCCGAAACACTTCCGTACGCCAACAGCGCCGTGACGGTGCGTCGTTTGGCCAACGGCCTTACCGTCCTGATGGAGCCGTTGCCGTATTTGCGCTCCGCATCCATCGGCGCGTGGATCAAGGCCGGCTCGGCAAACGAAACCGCGGAGCAGGCGGGCATTTCCCATTTCCTCGAACACCTCTTCTTCAAAGGCACCACCACGCGCACCACCCGGCAGCTCATGGAGGCCGTCGAGTCGAAGGGCGGCCACCTCAATGCGTTCACGTCGCGCGATTACACGTGCCTCTACGCGAAGATGCTCAGCGACCACGTGGCGCGCGGCATCGAAATCCTCGCGGACATCGTGAAGCACTCGCTCTTCAACGACTTCGAGAAAGAACGCAACGTCGTGCTCGAAGAAATCGCCAGCATCGAAGACGTCCCCGAGGATCACGTCCACGACATCTTCACGGAATTCATCTGGCCCAACCATCCGCTCGGGCGGCCTGTCACCGGCTATATCGAAACCTTGTCCGCGATGACCGTGGACGACGTTCGCGCGTATTACGAGACATGGTACAAACCCGAGAACATCATCCTCTCCGTCGCGGGGTCCTTCGACGAAGACGCGGTGCTTCGGCAGCTTGAGGCCGAGTTCGACCCAATGACGTCGGGAACCGTGCCGGGGCTCGCGGGACCGGTCACCTGCGCGGCGGGCACGCGTATCGAAGACAGCGACATCGGCCAACATCACGTGTGCTTCGGATTTCCTGGACCGGGCGTCCACGACGAGACCCGCTACGCGTACAACCTGCTGAGCAGCGCGCTCGGAGGCGGTTCCACGTCGCGATTGTTCGACAAGATTCGCGAAGACGCCGGTCTGGCGTATTCGATCTATACGTTCAACTCGCACCATTGGCATTCCGGCCACATGGGCGTGTACGCCGCCATCGCCCCCGAAAACCTGAAGCAGTGCCTCGACCTGTGCGCGGGCGAAATCAAACGTATCTGCGACGAGCCCATCCCCGAAGACGAGCTTTCGCTGAATCGAGAGCAGATCAAAGGCAACATGCTCATGGGCCTCGAAAGCACCTTCAACCGGATGACCCGCATGGCCAAATCGGTCATGTACTACGGCCGTGTAGTCGGCGTGGACGAAGTCATCACGCGCATCGATGCCATCACGGCTGACGACGTGCAGCAAGCCGCGCGCGCCTGCCTGACGAAGGAGCAGTGCGCCATGATCGTTCTCGGCCCATCCAAGGACGCGGCCGTCGAGGGATTGCCCCTGTGAACCGCGCAGTCGAAGTCGCCATCACGCGTGAGCCAGGCACGGAAGACATCCCGCTGCCGGCCTACGAAACCGAGCACGCCGCGGGCATGGACATGCGCGCCTCGGTAACCGAGCCGCTTACGCTCGCGCCGGGACAACGCGCCCTCGTGCCCACGGGTCTGCGGATCGCGCTCCCTGAAGGGTACGAAGCGCAGATCCGCCCGCGCAGCGGCCTCGCCATCAAGCACGGCATATCGCTCCTCAACAGCCCCGGCACAATCGACGCCGATTACCGCGGCGAGATCCGCATCATCATCGCGAATCTCGGCCAAGAACCCTTCACCATCGCGCGCGGCGACCGCATCGCCCAGATGATCGTCGCGCCCGTCACCAAAGTCGCGTGGCGCGCCGTCGACTCGCTCGACGAAACCAAACGCGGCGCGGGTGGCTTCGGCCACACAGGGCGGTGATCTAGATGCAACGAATCGCGGCAATGCGTCCACCTTTTCGTCATTCCCGCGCAAGCGGGAATCCTTGCCCGCGCGCAATCGAACTCCGAACAGCGAAGATGGCCCCCCGCTTTCGCGGGGGAGACGATGAGAAGCTGCTTCGGCCACACGGGACGATAATGGCCATGCAATTTTTCAGCGCATTCTCGATACGTGCCTGTTCCGTACCGCCGGCTTCCAGCCGGCTCTTCACCACCAACGCAAGGCGCGCCCTATGCTCCTGACCATTGCCGCCATCGCCCTCTCCTACGTCCTCGGCTCCATCCCCACGGGCCTCTGGCTTGGCCAATGGCTGCGCGGCATCGACATCCGCGAACACGGCAGCAAGAACATCGGCGCGACCAACACCCTCCGCGTACTCGGCAAAGGCCTCGGCGCCGCCGCCCTGGCAGGCGATGCCGCCAAAGGCATCGTGCCCGTCCTGCTGGTCGCGCGCATGAGCGATTGGCCCTACGCGGCTGTCGCGTGCGGCGTCGCCGCCATCGCGGGGCACCTCGCATCCGTGTTCCTGAAGTTCAAAGGCGGCAAAGGCGTCGCTACCAGCCTCGGTGTTTTCCTCGCGCTCGCCCCGATCCCCGTGCTCATCGCCGCCGCCGTTTTCGCAACTGTCGTCGCAACCACGCGCATGGTTAGCGCCGGATCCATCTCCGCCGCCCTCGCGCTCACCGCTGCCGTATTCTTCATGCCCCCCTACTGGGCCACTGCGCCCACGCACCTCTTTCCCGATCCTTGGACCCTCCGCATCGTTGTCGTCCTACTTGCCGCCCTCGTCGTCGTCAAGCACCGCTCCAACATCCAGCGCATCCTGCAAGGCAACGAAAACCGCTTCTGACCTAAACCTAATGCGAATGCCGCGCATCGTATGTTGCGGACATTGCTCTGCCTATGTGATAGTTGCATGGGGTGTGCACGCGCTTGCCCAGGACCCTCCGCGAAATGCGCGAGGGCCCGCGATACGAAACGACAACTCCCATTCGGGTCAGGGGATCGAACGATGCGAATTCCGAAGACAAGTATTGTGCTTGGATTGCTGGTCGCGGTTGCGTGTCTGCTTCCGGGGTGTTCGAACCCGGATAAGAACAAACTCATCTTCAAGCCAAAAGTGGGCGAAAAACGCACGGTTCTGCTCAAGCAAGAAAATGCCCAGACCATGAAGATGGCTGGCATGGGTATGAATCAGTCCATGACGTCCGGTACCGACGCAACCTATCTTCTCTCCGTGGATAGTATCGACCCGGAGGGGACCGCGACCATCACGGTCACGTACGACGACATGAAGTTTAGCGTACCCGGCATGGGAGCCGAAGGCGCCGCCATGCCCGGAATGGAAGCGATGGGGAATCCCGCCGAGATGATGAAGAAGCTGCAGGAAGCGTTCAAAGGGCAGACGTTCACGATGCGTGTTTCGCGTCTTGGCGAAGTCCTTGCCATCGAGGGAGCCGACAAGGTGGTCGAGAAAGTCATCGGCGCCATAGGCGACGACTCCAATCCCATGATGTCCATGATGAAAGAGATGATGAAGACATTCATGAGCGAACAGACCATCAAAATGGGCATGACGACGCTCTTCGTAAAGGCGCCCGACAAGTCCCTGAACACGGCGGACACCTGGAACGATTCGTTCACGTTTGAAATGGCCGGCATTCCCACCACCACGGATATCGCCTACACGCTCCGGGGCCGCAACGGAGGATACGTCACCATCGATGGAGCCTTAACCTCCAAGGTCGATTTCGCCAACAGCTCGATGTTGAAGATGCTCGGCGACATGAAGATGACCGGAGACCTTACCGGGAAAGGGACCGGCGTGTACTCGATCGACGAGGCGTCCGGCTGGCTGACGCGCCGCGAAGACAAGACGAATACGAGCGGCAAGATATCGATGGACATGCCCAAGCAGCTTCAGGGGATGCCGAATATGCCGTCCAACATCAGCATGGACATGGAAATGGAAATCACGACCGAAGTGACGAATACGGCCCAGTAGCAGGGGCGCGGCAAAAAAACGTTCAGGTGTTTTGGGGGGAGGGTGCTCCGTGTTGCTTTGCGTTGTTCCAATCGCGTTCAGTGTGCTGAGCGCCACAGCGGCCCCGGCGCTATTCGACGCCGATGCCGATCCGAAGCAGATCCAGCAGATTCGTGTCGAAGGCTTGCAGCATGACGCCTTCGGCACGGTCTATCCCGCGGCAGCGCTCGAACAAGGAGGCATGCCACTGGGCGGAGTCGGCACGGGGTATCTGTGCCTGGACACGGATGGCCGTATCGGCAAGTCCTCGATCTTCAATCGCTATCCTGCGCCCCTCGCCATCAATCAGCCGTTTCTATCCGTAACGATCGGCGGCAAATCCTACCTCGTAGCCACGCCCAAAGATGGCGTCGGCGATGCAAAAGCGGTCCACTACTTCGGCCATTTCCCGGTCGCGGATGCACGGTTCGACTTCGACGCCCCTCTCCGCGTCGAAGTCCGCGCATTCAGCCCCTTCATCCCGGGCGACGCCATCGAGTCCAACACGCCGGCCGCCGTCTTCGAGGTCTTCGTGACGAACCTTTCCGACAC
>JBHEKO010000439.1:0-7642 GCA_041859475.1 Candidatus Hydrogenedentales bacterium | reverse complement strand
TTCGTCGCGCAGCGAGAGTTCGTGCGCCGATTTCAGGCGACGGGTTCCCGGCATGTCCGTTGGCTTCCCCTCGCGTGCGACCCGTCCGCCCATCACCCCATTCACGTGGAAAAGGACCTCGACATTGCCTTCGTCGGAAGTTGCGGCAGGCGCGTGCACGAGCAGCGGCGAGAACGGCTGAAGAGGCTTGCTGCATGCTTCAAGGTGGATATCGACGATGGGCTGTGCGAACAGGAGATGTGCCGGATGCTCGCGCGGGCGCGCCTCGTCTTCAACAGCTCCATTGCCGGTGACGTCAACATGCGCGTCTTCGAGGCCCTTGGCATGGGGGCCGCGCTCCTGACCGACCGTGCGGCAGCGGTCAATGGGCTGTTGGATTTGTTTACGGACGGCGAGCACCTCATCGCCTACGACGACGAGACGCTGGTCGACATTGCGCGCCGTTATCTCGAGGACGACGAAGCGCGCGAGCGGATTGCATGTGCTGGCAGGCGACTCGCTCTTGAGAGCGAGACCTACTCCCATCGCGTGCGGACCATTCTCGGAACCGTCTGCGGCATGGTGCCGTGTATCCGCGATGAGGGTGCGCCCTTTGTCCGGCAGGGCGGCGCTTTGCGCGACTACCTTCCGGCGGCGCCCGGCATACTTGTCGATCTGGGTCTTGGACTCGGCGCTACGAAATACGCCCTTCGCCGCCTAGGCTCCAAGAAGTGCTTTGGAGTCTCCCGCGATGCCGAAGAGGCCCAGCGACGCGCAGGATCCTACGACGAGATGCTGGCGCCCGGTGCGGCAGCGCTGTCCGAACTCTTCGCGGATACGGTCGTGCTGACGAATCTTGCGTCCGTTGAATCCAAGGACACGCATGCGCTCGATATTGCCCATGGACTGCTGCGTAGCGGGGGGACGTTGGTTGTCTGTCTTGTGCCGGAAGAGTCGAGCGGCCAGGGTATCGCCCCAACGGTGGATGGTTATGCGCAATGGGTGGAAGCGCATGGTCTTGTCTTTTTGGCGGTGGACACCCTCTCCGCGGGTGGAGACGGTAAGCAAGCAGTTGTCGTGACGGCGCGCAAACGCACGATGACCGTGCGCCAAGCGGCGGCAGAGGTTTACAAGGAGCACCCGTTGCCCAATGCGAGCCTTGAGCAGGTGCTTGCGACGATTCCAGAGAACCTTTGATTGCTCCGATCAGAAGCTGCGAATCAGTGCTTCGGCAATGCGGCCGCGCAACTCCGCCTTGCTGTTGATCTGGCGGGTCGCCATTACTTTGCCTATCTTGAATGGCGCGGGATAGAGCTTCTTCACGAGGGGCGTCATTGAGTTCGATAGCAGAACCTTGACGCCCTTTTTGTGAAGTTCCGTCGCCGTCTCCGCAAGCGCCCGCTGATCGTCTTCTCCGAAATCGTCCATGCTGTATCTCGTGAAGGAAGACGTCTTGGATACGGGATGATACGGCGGATCGAAATACACGAAGTCGCCTTCGAGGGCGACACGCTCGACGGTATCGAACGGACGCGCCTCGATTACGGCGTCCTGCAAGGCATCCGACACGGCACGGAGATTGTCTTCATCGCAAATGCCCGGATTCTTGTACCGCCCGTAGGGAACATTGAATTCCCCTTTGCTGTTCTCGCGAAACAGGCCGTTATAGCCGGTCTTGTTGAGGTAAATGATCCGCGCGGCGCGCGCGAACAAGTCTTTCGGCGACTGCCCGCGTAGCGCGTAGTAGTAGTCCTCAGAATGGCGCTTGGCGTGCTCCCGGAGCAGTTCGATAACCTGCTCCGCGTCTTTCTTTACCGCGAGATAGGTTTCAATCAAGCGGCCATTCGTATCGGACAGGTATGCGCACTTGCCCTCAAGCTGCTTCGTCCGTTTTAGCTCGAAGAACAGCGCGCCGCCCCCCACGAACGGTTCGTGATACTGTTCGAAGGGTTTCGCGCGCTTGGCTTGCTTCATCAGCGCGTCAATGAGCTGCCGCTTGCCGCCTGCCCACTTCAGGAAGGGACGCGGCGTTGCTCGTGGGGACCGTCCCGCACTCATAGTCCGAAGTACAGCGTCAGCCATGACGCAAGATCGTCCAGCTCCACCGCCATCCCCGTAGACAACAAGTACGACTCCATGTTTGTCGAGAACCCCGCTCCGCTGTACACGACAATCCCCCGTATTGGCCACGCGCGAATGTCTTCGAGCGTCGCTGGGATCTTCTCTTCCGCGCTCCCCGCCCCGCCCTGGAACTTGCACTCGACGCCGAGGCTCACGCGCGTTTCGGGATGCTTGAGCACTACGTCGATTCGCCGGCGGGCACCCCAAACGCGACGGCCAACGCCGACCTCCGTCTCCACAACAAGTCCGAGCGAGGAACCCAAGTGTGCCACTTTCTGCTGCAAGTCCTTACCCGAGGCAACGGCTTCCGAACGTCCTGGCATGAATGCTCCTTTGGTTGACGAAATAAGACTGTACAGTGTTGCCAAGAAGGGATGGGATAATCAATGGATGGGTACAGGCCCAGTCGATTCCAGTTCGAGCAACACCGGGTCAAGCGGCGCCAGGGTCAGTGGGAAGCTGGCGGGCCTGTCCGCGAGTAGGTCGCGGACGTTATCCGGTCTTGCCGGTGTGCGCAGACAAACGGTCCTCGATTCACGCGTCAGGTTCACCAGACTGACAACAAGCTTGCCTTCGTGTTTCGCGGCGCGAAGGCTTACTCCCCATAGCGCTTCGCCATGCGGGCCTTCTACGCTCACGGAGCGGTCTGCGCCCGTCATGTCGAGCGCGTCATCAAGAATCTCGCGATAGGCCCTCGCCGAGAGCGGACCCGTGTAGACGCGAAGGTGCGTCGCATCCGACGCCGCGAGTTTGGTGCTGCGAGGCCTTGCGTATTCGTCGAATCCAAACGAATCGCCGGTGATTATGAGAGTTCCGTCAGAATCGAGGTAACGTTGAAACGCTTCGAAGACCGGCTGTGGCACGTGCGAGGCGGAAGGGGCAATGACGAGTCTATAGTCGTGGAGCTTACCTTCGATGGATTGCGACTCGGTCACGAAATTGAACACGGCGCCGGTGAAGTAGGAGCCTTCAAATACGGCCTTCGCCTCTTCCACGTAGTTGCGCGACGGCAACAGCGAGGCGTGCGAAAAGAAGATGGCCGCGTCGGCAGTGGCGCGCTGCAGCGCCACCACCTGCGGAGCAAGACGGTTGAGGTCGAGCGAAATCCGACCCAAGGCGTGAACACAATCGACGCGCGTGAGGATATTTTCCGCCAGGTCGCCGGATTGGCCTCTGTCCCACACCCATGTCGTCGTCGCGCCTTGGCCGTGCAGGGCCTCGGTCCAGTACGCCGTGCGAATGTGCGAGGCGGGAATGAAGTGCTTGTCGCCGTCGACGATAATGTGGTTCTCCGAATTGAAGATGGGGTTGTCCGGTGCGACCGAATGCTGGAGCGTGTAGTTCATGGCCATGATTAGCCATCGCTGCTGGTACTCGCCGCTTTCTTGGGTTTCAAAATCGTTCCAGCAGTCGTTGCCCGAAATGGTCCCCAAGCGCGGAAAGGCTTCATAGTCGATACCCGCCTCGAAACGTCCAGGTTCTTCGAAGGCTTGCGACATAACCTTGGCGTGCACGGGCACGTTGGCGTCGTACCGCCGGATTTCGTCGCGCAAGAATTCGTGAAATGCAACGAAGCGGGCTTGATTGAAGCAGCACCAATCAAAGAAGAGGGCGTAGTTTGAGATGTCTTCCGGCACTGCAACTTCGCCAAACGAGGCAAACGCTGTGCCGTAAGCGGCGTTCATTGCCTCCAGATTCGCGTGGCGCTTTTGCAGCCATGCATGGAAGCACTCGCGCGAGTATTTGCAGCGGCCTTTGTATTGGGGCTCGTTGCTCAAGCAGATGCTGTGCAAGGCGGGATGGCCGGCGATCAGGGGCATCAAGGTGTCGATGAACTTTCTATAGATGGCCCGGGATTCGGGCGCATCGACGCAACACTTCAAGAAACCCATGCCGCACTCGCGCAGTTCGGGATACTGCTCAAGCGCCCATTCGGGGAAATAGTGCGGCGAGATCAAGAGATTCACCTTGACGTTGTGAGCGGCGGCGCTGTCCAGCGCTGTGACGACGTTCTCTCGAATAGCCTCCGTATTCACTGCATCGGGCGACGGCAACACGCTATTAGGGCCGATCTCAATTTGGATGATGTTCATTCCGTACTTCGTAAGAACCGGCGTGTCTTGGCGCACCTGACCGAAGTGCCCGACGCCCGTGAAGAAGAGGGGGCGGCCGTCCTGATAGAAGGCGCCTTCACGAATGGAGACGGCCCCTGTGCGGTAACGGGGCACGGGCGCGACTGCGGCATTGTCTCGAAGGCGGCGCTCGAGAGTATCGATACTCGATTCGCACAATACATCGATATACCTTGCGGCCTTAAGCCCGCGAATCTGGTGTTCCAGTTTCTCCTCGGCCACGTCCTCCCGCACGTACTGGAGAAAGCTTTCAATTACGCGCGCGTCCAATTCGGCATATGACACGTCCTGGCCGCGATTTGTGGCTTCCTCTATCCGCGCCTTCAAGACGGAGAGCTTTCGCGCTACGCGAGCAAGGCGCGATTCAAGACGGCTCTTATCCGAAACCAGAACGCGGCGGGCGTTTGCCAAGGACTGCTTGAATCGTCCGGCGTCACCTTCCCGATAGGCATCGAGGTCCAGGGATTGGATCGCGTGGTCCGATAGCGTAAGCCAGTGCCCTGCCTCCCTGGGTGCTAGATAGGCATTGTCCGACAGCGCTCGGTCAAGCTCCGTCATGAACGACGCAAGTTCAGCAGCACTGCCGCCGCAGGCATCCGACACCAATCGAGCGTCCATGAGCTGTCCGTTGCCGGGTTCGTTTACGGCGCGAAGAGCGACGGTGACTGACTCGCCGGGGCGTGCGTTTTCGGCAAGCACTATGTCGCCGTCATTCCACTTGAATTCGGGTTGGGCGATTCCGTCTACGTAGGGAGTGGCCTTGTTGTCGATGCCGACGCGCAATCGAACCGAGTGACCGGCGACCGGGACGCCGCTCACGCGCTCGGGGATGATGATCCGTGTCCGAAACCACGCGATGGAATCGTGAGGCCACCACTTGAAGCCCACATCAACGCGTTGCCAGCCCGCGTCGTCGAAGCCGGGCTCTTCCGCGCCAGGTTGATCGCCCAGGCAAAATTGCCAATTCGCCACGCGCGCGTCAACAAGGCGCTGCAGGGCCTCCCGAGTCACAGGGGCGTCATCGGCAACGACCGCCACCGCGGCGGCCACGACGACCGCCGCCACCACGTAGACGCGCATTTAAATCTCCCTCGCGCTTAATTGAATCGAGCGCGCTGAGCGGGCAACCACGTATCGAGCAAATATGCGCAGTTGACGATCTTCTCTGCGAGATCGATTGGGATGAAGAAATACTGGTTCGACGACTCGAAGCCGATCCGCGAGTCTTCCGACTGCAACGCGTACAGCCGCTTGGCCAGCGTCTGATCGTCCCGGATCAAGGAATCCAGTTCTTTCAAGCGCGGCTCTGCGTCCTGAAGTGTCTTTGCCTCGGCCAAGGCGTTGCGCGCGATGACGAACCGAGCCTGATTCGCCGTACTGCGGAAGTTGATGGCCGCCACTTCCGCATACCGCATTTCCTCAAGCAACGCGCGCGATTGCGGCGTTTGGCCACTGAGCGTATCGGCTGGAGCTCCCGCGCGTAGGACTTCGAGCGCCTTGTCGAATCCATCCGCCATCTTGTTGAATTGACCGATGAACACGTCCGGGGGATACCCGGCGCACCACGCACTCAGGTTGTCGTAGGGTATGCCCACCATGGTGGCGGCATAGTTGGTCGGCTCGCTCCACAGAGGATTGGCCGGGCCGTACTGCATCGGCGCGACGTACAACAGCGAGGGGTTGTAGGGATATTCGCTGAAGGCCACGCTGAACGCATGCCACGCTTCCACTACCTTCGGCGCAACGGCATCGCCGTATAGCTTGCGGGCTACCGTATTCATGGCCTCCTCCGGTGTGGGCGGCGTCTGCCCTTCCGGGACCTTCTTTCCAAGCTCCGCCACGACCTCAAGATTCGGCGACGGATGCCCGCCCAAGGTCCAGCCCAGCATCAAGCCATCGACCTTCGCGTCGCGAAGGTTTGCGGCATGGCGCGCAACATTCTCAACCGCGGGGATGTGGGGGATAGACGACAACTCCCAGGTGATGTTGGCTTGAATCTTGGCAATGGCCTTCATGCCGCGGCTACGCGCGAGTTCCCAACTCTTCTGCGCACGGGGCCCCGGGCCGATGGTTGAGATGCTGTATTCGCCGATGACGGCATCCACACCGCCGCGCGTGATGGGAATGCTCCATTCGCTGACGCTCATCACGGAGACTTTCTCCGGCAGGGCCTTGATCCCTGGCTCGATCCATTCGTCTTTCCAGCCCCAATCCCAAGCGATTAGGCGCGCATCCGAACCTGCCGCATCAATGCCTCGCTGAATCAGGGTGTGCACTTCGGCGAGCACTTCGCCCGGCTGTCGCGTCGCACACCGGGTGCAGTTCTGACCGTTGTGGTGCGACCAGCAGTTGGTCAGGTTCTCCGAGGCGGAGATGGTGAAGAAGCCTCCGAGTCCTGGAGCGGCTTTGCAGACGGTTTCGACCGCGCCGGTGATGTACTTCTGAACTTCGGGCGCGCTCGTGCAGAGCGCCGTGAATTCGCCTTCGCTTACGCCGCGAAGCTCGGGATGGGTGTCGAAAAATGGCGTCGGCATCGCGCGGGGTTCGTTCAGGTACAGGTAGATCTTGATACCGTGGCGGCCGGCCCGCTCGACCAGTTTGCCCAAGTGTTCCAGGCGCGCCGCGCGGTCCGGGTCCGCTTCCGTTTCCCAGGGAGTCGGGGCCAAGGTGAACAGGACGGCCTGCAGCCATACGCCGTCGACGCCCGACGCCGCCAAGCGCGCGAGGTACCCGTCGGGGTAAGGGCCTTCCTCGTCGGAAGCCAATAACGAATCGCCATAGAGCGCGAAGTAGGAGAAGCAGAAGCGCGGAGAGAAGTTGCTCTCGGCCTGCTTGGTCTCGACGCCGGGCTCAAGCGGCGCGGATAGCTCGCGTACAAAGTCGAACAGCGGGTCCTTGGTCTTGCCTACGCCCTCGGGGAAGGCATCTTTGACCGCCTGCGCAATGGCCTTCTCGCGCGCCTGTACGGATTCGTCGGGTGCAACGTAGGTGAGCGGCTCGCATTTTGGCTTCAGATTGCCCAGCTTCACGTAAAGAAAGTCGTCCTCGCGCAACGCGTACGCGAGTTGTTTCTCGGACCATCCCAGTAACTTCAACAACTGGTCGTAGGGAAGCAGATGCCAGTTTCTGCGAATGACGGTGATGTAAGAACGCTGTACGATATCCGGGGTAATGGCCGGCTGCGGTCCGAGACCCATGGATACGGCAATCTTCTCCAAATCGGCTGGCTCGGCCCCAATTACGGAGGCCAATCGCTCTACCGGCACGAGGGGCCAGTTCTTCCATACGTAGGCGTGCACCCGGTCGGGAAAATGCCGAAGTTCGAGCGCCTGGGGGTACGACCCCGTCGGCAAGTCCGGCGATGCAAGAAGGAACATTAACAAGAGCATCGTAACTCCCCCCTATGTTGT
>JBHEKO010000322.1:0-3236 GCA_041859475.1 Candidatus Hydrogenedentales bacterium | reverse complement strand
GGGTATACCCGGAATCTGAACCCCGGTGAGATCGTTGAACAGGCCCTCCATCTGCTTGCCGGCGAAAAGATGGAGGGGCGCTCTCCCAATATCGTGTTTATGGGGATGGGGGAGCCCTTCCGGAACTATGACGCCACGATGCGGAGCATTCGACTCTTGATGGCCTCCGACGGGTTGGGGATCGGGGCCCGGCGTATCACTGTCTCGACGGCGGGTGAAGTCAAGGGGATCGAGCAGTTCGCGGAGGAGAATTGGCAGGTCCGGCTCAGCGTCTCCCTCCACGCCGCTAACGACACCCTTCGCACCAAGCTTGTTCCGCTCAATCGCAAGTACCCCTTGGACATGCTCGTCAAGGCCATCAGGAAGTATCTTGAGAAGACGGGTCGCAAGATAACCTTTGAGTGGACATTGCTCAAAGACGTGAACGACTCCCAGAAGGACGCCGACGAGTTGGTCCGAATTGCCCGCCCCCTCAAGGCCTCGGTCAATCTGATTCCGTGCAACCCAGTTGCCGAGTTGGGATACGAACCCCCAACCACCGACCGATGCACGACGTTCCGGGACGTGCTCATCCGTAACGGCATCACGACGACCCTGCGGCGGGAGCGCGGCCAGGACATCGATGCGGCCTGCGGCCAATTGCGCCGCAGGGCTGCGGAAGGCGGGGGAGAAGCGGCTCAGACCTTGTAGCGTCTGCTCTCCGTGGCCGACGTCGTTGTGTTTCACACCAGTCTGTTGTGAAGCGTTAACCTCCGTGCTATTATTGTATAAGTTCTGCGAGAGTGAATTCAGGCGGGCGGGGAGACGGCGATGAAGTGGAATGAAAAGTACCTCAGAATTGGCTGCTTCGCGTGTCTGGTGCTGTGCTTGTGCGGGGTCGGAATTTCATTCGTCGTCTTTAAGCGATGGATGACCATGCGTTTCGACCATCCTGAGGTGTTAGTCAGCAAACCCATGACGCAGGGAGCCACCCACGAAGCGTGGTTCCTGGAGGCGGGATTCAGGGGACGAGGCTGGTACTTCTTTGTGCGGAAAGATGCATCGCAGATACCCCGTTACATCGAGAGCATCGAGCTTGGATTCTCTTATGACTTGGTCGGTATGGAGTGGTCGCGTGATGGCGCGCTGGTAGTCCTTTCCATGCAGATGAAGGGGAGTGGTGCGGAATCTCGTGTATACGCGTATGACTTTTCGCAGGATAGAGCGATAACCCCGCCATTCCCCTATGAAGTGTTGTGGGACATTGATCGCTTCCCAGATCTCAAAGATATGCCCCAAAAGGCAGAGACTGCGGCTTGGGACCGCGAGTTGGAGGCGCTTATTGCCGCACACGGTGGCCCAGAAGGTCCGATGTTCGCGATAGACCAACTAAAGACTCCGCTCCGTATGCTGAAGTATCGCGAGTGGATGGAGCTTCGAAAGGCGCTAGGTTGGGGGAACTAGGCTCGGCCTGCATAATCGGCACACGCTGGCAACTGAAATTAGTCAGAGACAACTCCCTGCTCCAGCTCCAAATCCGCGTGAAGCGCGTTTAGCGCCGATTCCACTTTGGCTCGATACGACTCAACGATTTGTGGCTGATCATCCGAAGGTGGTGGAATTGGCGGGGCGCACACACAGACTATCTTTGCAAACGGCTTAGGTACGACAAACCGGTCCCACGAGCGGAGCCGCCAAGACCGGCTCGCGACAAGTGCGCAGGGTACGACCGAGGTGTGGGAGCGACCCGCGATAACCGCGATGCCCGGCTTCGCAACGCGCCGGGGGCCGCGGGGACCATCCAGGGTGAACCCCACCGTAATCCCCATGCTGAGTGCGCGTTCCATCTGATGCACGGCCTCCCGCCCCCCGCGGCTGGAGGAACCGCGCAGCGCCCGGAGTCCGAATGTACGCACGACGCGCGCCGCCAATTCCCCGTCGTAGCTGTAGCTGGTGAGTGTATGGTATTTCGTACCTCGATAGCGCCACATCGCCAGCGCGAGTACTTCATGCCAAATGGCGATGAGGGCCTTGCCATGGCCATCAATCTCGTCCGTAAGGTGTTCAGGATTCCTGACTTCAAGGCGGCATGTTAACAATATGATACGCAAGCACAGGGAGACGAGAGGAGGGATGAGAAATAGAAGCACCCGCTTCCGATAAGTAAATTTTATCGGACTTGTATAGACAAGCCCATCGGAGTTCACCGCTTCTCAAGACCTTTCACGAGCTGCCAGACCACCCGCGTCCGTGGAGTGGGAAGGGCGGCGTGCAAACCGCGACGGACGATCTCGCCGCTTATGGCGTCAATCTCCGTCGATTTTCCCGCACGCACGTCCTGGAGCATCGAGGAGACATTCTCGCTTGTTTGCGCGCACATCATTTCGGTCAGTTCCACGACGCTGTGCGCAAAGCGGTACCCTTCCGTGGAGGCCACTTTGACAGCTTCAACCACCAAGTCGCGCATCAACTGCCGTGCTTCCGGAATTTCCAAGAGCTGCCCATTGGTGATGTTAAGCAAGGCAGTCAATGGGTTGATTGCGGAATTGATTGCCGCCTTCTCCCAGATCGCCTGACCAGGAGAATCGGTGATCTCGATCTGGAAGCCGGCCTTGGTCAGGACTTGTTGTGCCGCAGCAACTGGGCACGAGGTCCAGCCTCCAAACCGGGTCAGTCCACGTGCTGTATGCCTTACGTGGCCTTCGCCGAGGAGGGTTGCCGCTTCCGAGGTAACTCCGGCCATGACATTGGCGCTGCCAGCCGTTGAACAGAGTGTTTCAACATTGCCAAGACCGTTTTGAATTGTCAATACGCTTGTCTTCCCGTTAAATGCTAAGCTACTTGTAGAGCCTGATTTAACAAGGACTATCGCCAAATCGATGTTTCCTGGAACAGATGAAACAGCCTTGATCTCAGTGGTGTACTCGCCTTCGGGGGACTCGATCTTAATCCCTTTCGAAGTGAGGCGGGCCGCGCGATCAGAACGGTGATCGACAAGTACGGTATCGATTCCTCCGCGCGCGATCCTAGCCGCATACAAACACCCCATTGCCCCCGGTCCAATTACGGCTACCTTCATGTTAACTCGCTCCCCTTTCCGCTAGGTCAAACACTAATCGTTCAGTGCTAGAACCCAACAATCCTTGAACTCCTTGACGGAACGCAAATCGTCGCGAGCCTTTTCCGCAGCCGTCTTGTCTGCATACTGCCCAATGCAAATCCTCAATCGGCTACTGTCTTTGGTGGGTAGGATTCTG
>JBHEKO010000620.1:0-5653 GCA_041859475.1 Candidatus Hydrogenedentales bacterium | reverse complement strand
TCCCCGTTTGAGGAGTTCGCGCCCGGCCTGTGTGTTCGACTTGTCGCGCCTACTTCTTCACCGCGATCTTTGCCTTGGCGGCGGCCCGAACGGCCTTGGGGCCGCCCGAGGACAGCGCCTTGTAGACTTTCGCCGCGCCTGCGGCGTCGCCGTTGGCGGCCATGCTTTCCGCGAGGAGCAGGCGCGCCTGCGCAACCGCCTCGACAACGCGCGGGTTCTTTTTCACTTTGGCTTTTGCCAACGCTGAGTCGGCCTCCGCGCCTCCGATCTTCCCGAGGGCAACAGCCGCGCTATACGCGAGCTTCGCATCGGCGGATGCAAGTAGCGGAGCGATAGCGGCCACGGACGCGGGCGAACGGCGTTCGCCAAGCGAATTCACGATGCCTATTTTTGTCGCGTCGTCGACCGTGCCGAGCGCTTCGGCAAACGCCTTGTCGACCGATTCATCGGCCAAGCGTTCGAGGGCGTACCGCGCCATGTCGGCGGTCTTCGCATCGCGCAACAGCGGAGCGATGGAAGCCACTTCGGCGGGACCCGCCGCAAGCCAAAGCTGCCTGCACACAAACTGTTTGCAGTCATAAGTCGCGTCGGCGGCAAGCATGGCCGCAAGCTCGGCGGCGGCGGCGGTGCGCTTCGCGTCGTCGCCCAAGCTGTCGCGCACCCAATCGGCCACGGTGGTTAGCGGTTCTCGGGCATCGCCGAATTTGTAGTTTTTGATACCAGGAAGCGGGCTCTTCTCGTCCGCGGCAATGGCCGCGGCGGCGACGCCAATCGTGCTGGAAGCGTTCATTGTGAAATCCTTCCCTTAACAGGCCCCAGTGACGGCCCGGTTGCTTTTCAAGTTGGTCAACATGGTGCGGGTCGTCAGCTTGGCAGCGTCCACGGGGCGCGCATCGCGCGCATGAGCAAGCGATCCGCAACGGGGTCGTTGACGAAGGCCTGCTTCGCGGGGTCCCAGTTCACCTTCCGCCCAAGCTTCATGGAAATGTTGCCGAGATGCGCGATGCTGATGGCGCGGTGCGCCGCGTGAATGGGCGCAATCGTTTGTTCGCGCGAGCGAACGCACTCAATGAAATTGCGCGCATGATTGCCGGGGCCCTTCCCGAGCTTAGTTTCGTTGGCGCCGATCTCGCTGTCCTTCAACTCGGCCGGTTCCGTCTCGAGCCTGTTGCCGCGATCGACGAACACGGTGCCCTTCGTGCCGATGAACTTCGTCCCCATCGGGAAGAGGTTCGACACAAACATCGTGAATCCGTTGGGAGCCAAGGGGCTCGCGCCCGGCGCAAACGTGCATTCAAGCAAGTAGTCCGTGGCGGCGTCCCACAATCCTTCGCGCGGAAAGTCACCCTTGGCCTGCACGGCAATGGGGCCGGTCTCTTCCGTGCCCATGCCCCAGTTGGCGATGTCGCAATGATGCGCGGCCCAGTCGGTAAGCTGCCCGCCGGAGTAGTCGAGAATCCACCGGAAATTCCAGTGGCAACGCTCTTTGGTGTAGGGCGCCGCGGGCGCAGGTCCAAGCCACATGTCGTAATCGAAACCCTCGGGAACCGGCATTTCCGGCTGCGGGGCAATTGGCGACCCGGTCGGCAATCCGACGCGCACGGTATGCACGTCGCCGATGCGGCCATTGCGCACCAGTTCGCACCCCTTCTGGAAGTGCTTCTCCGAGCGTTGCCAACTGCCCGTCTGCCACACGACGTTGTACCGATGCACGGCGTTGACCATCGCCTGACCCTCGTGAATCGTCAGCGACAGCGGCTTCTCCGCATACATGTCGAGACCTCTTTGCGCGCCGTAGATCGCGGGAATCGAATGCCAATGGTCCGGCACCGCGATGGACAGGCATTGCAGATCGCGGTGTTCCATAAGATCGCGGAAATCGTTGTAGTCTTTGCAGTCTTTATTCTCGTAGGCGCCGTCGATGAGGTCCTTCGCATTGAGGCGGTGACTCTTGTCGACATCGCACACCGCGACAATCTGAAGTTCCTTGTTCGGAAGGAAGTTCTTCATGTTGCCGGTGCCTTGGCTGCCGACACCCAGGCATCCCATGATGATCCGTTCGCTGGGCGCGACGTTGCCGTCCCGTCCAAGCGCGGCGGCAGGGATGAAATACGGCAATCCCACGGCGCCCACGGCGGCCATCGCGCCACGCTTAAGGAAATCCCTGCGGTTCACCCCGGTTCCCTTCCGAGAATTGCTGGAAACGACTTTTTCATTCATAACCCAATCCCCTCTTTGTGAATGGCGCCGGTCACCGCAAGAGATGCAGGCGCGAGCCTGCGATTATGAGATATCGGATTGGGACAATGCACGAATTTATTTCTTCGGAGAGGGCGCTTGGGAAGAAACGCCTCACTTTGCGGCAGCAACGAGACCCTGCTCGGGATACAGCGAGTGATAGGCCGCGTAGTTGCCAAGAACCTTCTTCACATAGTCCTTGGTTTCCGAAAACGGAATGAAATCGATAAACACTTCCATATCCGCGGTGGGATGGCTCTTTCTCCATTTGGAGACGTTGCCCGGCCCGGCATTGTAGGAGGCCAGCGCAAACACCAAATTGCCGTCGTTGCGGTCGATCATGCGCATCAGATAGTACGCGCCCAAGCGCAACGAATTCGCGGGGTGGCTCAAGTTGCCGGCATGTTCATTCTGAACCCCCGGCTCGACTTTTGTCAGCCAATCCGCCGTTCCCGGCATCAACTGCATGACCCCCGTCGCGCCCGACCGCGACACGACCCGCGGTTGAAACACGCTCTCCTGCCGCCCTATCGCCAACAAAAGGTAGGGATCGACGCCGGTCTCCGTGGCGACCTCGCACACTTGGCTCCAGTAGGCCCGCGGATACTGCACGCGCAACCGTTCCGGCGTCGGCACGCCGTTCGTTATCCCCAGCTTCCCACGCTCGGCGACTTGATTGGCCGTGGCCGCAAGACCCGCTTCCGACAACGCCATACACACGGCCATCTGACCGCCGGACTCCTCGGGCTTTGCCAGAAGCGACAGCGCTTCCCACTCCGCCTCTTCGAATCCATGGTCGGCAAAGAAGAACAAGCGCTCGCTCCACGGAACGTCTCTAAACGTCTTGTTCGCATCGGGCGATGCCTTGATCGGCAACTCTATAGGACGCACAAAGGCCTCCAGCCCATGCAACGTAGACCCGCCAGTCCCCGGATTGTCCCGGAGTTCGTACAACTTCTCCATCGCACGGTGCGCATGATAGTCGCCGATGCCGCGCAGCGTGGCCTTCACGTAATCGGCCTTCGCCGCCTTCACATTCTTCAGCTTCTCGTGCATCAGGCCGCTCTCGTAACACGCCGCCGACGCAAGCGGGCTGCGCGGATAGTGTTCCAAAAGTCGCGCGTACAACTCGCCCGCTTTCTTGAACTCGTTCTTGCGGCGGTATCCTTCCGCAGCTTCGATCAACGCGTCGTCCGCGCGTTCCTGCTTCGGACACGTCTTCGCCAAGTGAAGATATTCGGCGATGGCTTCGTCGTCTTTTTCCTCTTCGGCGTACCGCCCGGCCAGCCACCAAAGCGCGTCGCTCGTCTCTTCCGTGCGCGGAAAATCCTTCGCAAGCCGATCGAATGCCTGCAACGCGGCCTCGGTCTCTTTCGCTCTGTAGAGACTGCGTGCCACATGCGCCAAGGCAAGCCGCCCCCAAGTGGTGTTGCCGCTTGCAGCCGCCACCTCGCGAAGCCCAGCGCGACCCGGCTCGGTATCGCCTGCCGCGAGCATGACACGTCCCTTGAGGTAGGCATACTGCGCCGACCGCTCGGGATCGGCATCGCCAATCATCGAAGCAAGCGTCAGCACGACGGCCCCCGCCTGTCCGAATTCCCCCGCGGTAACCATGGCCGTGGCCGCTTCCAGGCGATGCTGGACATCGGGCGAGGCCGCCAGTTTCTGGGCAAGCTCCAGCCGTGTCCGCGGATTGCGCGCCTCGGCCATCATCTGCGCATAGAGGTTATACCCCATCTGCTTCGAGTCGTCCGAGGCGGCCAAGCAATCGGCAAGCATGATCCGATACTGATCGACCCAACGCGAAGGAACCTGCGACCAGGCAATGTCCCAGATCAACTTGGCCGCGTCCGCCGGCCGTCCCGCCGCTTGCAGGAGTTTGGCAAGTTCCGCCTTGGCCATCTTTGTGGCAGGGTCATCACTGGAGGCATCGGCGAAGGCCTGCAATTCGGCTATCGCGCCGGCAGCGTCGTTCGCTTTGCCCCGCAGCGCCGCCTTCCGCACGCGCGCGAATGCATTCAACGGGCCGTCCACCGTCGCGCATTCTTCGTATGCCTTGAAGGCATCGCCGTAGCGCGTCTGGTTCTCCGCCGTACGCGCGGCGATGTAGCTTTCCGCTCCCGGCAACGTGGATAGCAATAGAGTTCCTACTAAAATAAAAGGCGACACGTCGCAATACGTCCTTTTTCAAAAACCCGTGAACAGCGTCGTGTGCCGAAGCATGGTACGCACAGCCGGCCGGGGCTAAGGTTAGGGTACCCGCACGGGTTTGCCGGCGGCAGCGGATTTCCACGCCGCTTCCGTCACTTCAATGGTTCGCAACCCGCATTCCGGCGGCGTCTGCGGCACATCCCTTCCCAGAATACAGTCGATAAAATTCGAGTCCGGGTTCTTTGCATACTTCGGCAACTTCACCTTGGCCGGCTTGCCCATCGCGTCCTGCTGGATAAGCCCAACGCCTTGCCGAAGATAGAAAGCGCCCTTGCTTCCGACAATGGTGTGATCTTCGTACCAACCGGGTGCGTTTCCGATAACCGACATGCTGCCAAGTGCACCGTTCTCGAACTTCATGGCAAGCGTCGAGTTGATATCGACCTCGCACCCGAAGTTCTCCTGCTTCGCGAAGACCTCGCGCACCTTCATTCCCGTCACCCACATCACGATGTCGATAAGATGGCTGCCCGAATCGTTGATCTGGCCGCCGCCCGACAAGGACTGCTTATGCCGCCACGTCCCCTTCGTGAGGCGCATCCACTCCTGAGACTGTATCGCCTGAACGAACTGAATCTCACCAAGCTTCCCCTGCGCAATCTGCTCGCGCATATACCGGAATTGCGGATCGAAATGCCGCTGGTACGAAATCATCAGCACGCGCTTTGCCTTCTTCGCCTTGGCGATAAGCGCTTTGGCGTCTTCGATGGTGCACGTCATGGGCTTCTCGGACAAGACGTGAATCCCCTTGTCGAGACACGCGCACGTCTGTTCATAGTGCACCGTATGCGGACTCTGCACGACCACGCCGTCGAGCGTCTCCGCCTTCAGCATGGCGCGGTAATCGCGATACACAGGAAGCGCATCCGACCCGGGACAACGCGCGTGAAACCGCTCTATCGACTTCTTGCTGGGATCGTTCAGCGCAACCACGACCGCTTTGTTCGTGGCGAGCAACCGTTGGTAGTGCCCGGCGGAAATCCCGCCCGCTCCGATGAATCCAATGCGCAGCTTTGTAGCCATCGCTTATGCCTTTCGTGTTGCGGCAACCCCCGCCACAGACCGCCGCGAATCGTAGCAACCCGCCATTTACTTGTCAAAAGCTGCGCGCGAAACCTTCACCACGCGTCTTCTTCAGGAAAGACACTGTCATATTTCACGCTCTTGCGCGGGGACTCCATCATGGGTTCAACCACATTGCGCC